>CAYXJI010000110.1:0-10438 GCA_964465175.1 uncultured Burkholderiaceae bacterium
CGCGAGTTGTGAAACCCAGCCAAAATTTTGTGGAGAGCAGACCACTACTTCTGGCGACGCGTCTTGCATAAAGTAGGCGATTTCTGCGTGGCGATAGGCTGTGTTTAAAGGCAAAAACACATAGCCCGCGCGCAATGTCGCCAAATACAAAATCAGTGCCTCGGGTGATTTTTCGACTTGCACCGCAATTCTTGCGCCCGGACTCAAATCTAAGCTTTGCAATAAATTGGCTAACTTAGCACTGGCACGTTCTATGTCTAACCAAGTGTAAAAGCGAGCATCGTGTGTTTCTATGCAGCAGCGCGATAAGTCAGTCGGAAAATGTTGTGCAAAGAGTGCGTACAGATTGGCGTTCATCGTTAATTATTTACCGGTAAAGTCAGGTGTTTTTTTCGCTAAAAAGCCCAAAATGCCTTCTTGATAGTCGCTGGTTTCGAGGAAGGAGAAAGCCTCTAATTGCTCTTGTTCGTCGAGTGGGCTTGGCATGAAACTGAGGCGGCGCATGACTTTTTTGTTCATGCGTGCAGCTAAAGGCGCGCCCTGAGCAATGCGCTCGGCAGTTTCTAAAGCTTCGACTGGCACATTGTCTGATAAGCGTTGTACTAGGCCCTTATTCTTTGCTTCGATGGCGTTGAGAATTCTGCCTTCTAATAAGATTTCCAAACACACCGCTTTGCCGACCAAGCTTAAGAGACTTTGCATTTCTTGTGGAGCGAGCGGAAAACCGAGTTTGTTTATCGGGATGCCGAAACGTGAATTGGGGGCGGCGATGCGAATGTCGCTGGCGATTGCGATCTCAAGTCCACCGCCGACGCACACGCCTTCTATTGCAGCGACCACAGGATGTTGACATTCACTGATGGCTTTGAGCGCGGTGGCAATTAATTGATTGTGATAGCGCATGCCGTCCGCGAGGGTATTGCGGAGTGTCGCAAATTCTTGCACATCAGCACCTGCGGCAAAATTGCGATTGGCGCCACGGATAATCACGCAACGTAAATCTTGATTCTTGTCGAGTACTAAAAAATGGCTGGAGAGTGCTTGCCACATGGTGACATTGATGGCATTGAGACGATCGGGATTAGAGATCGTGACAAACGCGATCTTGCCTTGAATTTCACAAAGTATCTGCCCCGAGGCAGCTTGATCTAGGTCTTGATTGGCGTGCATTGTGGTCTCCTCCACTATTTTCTATCTTTTACTTGAGCTTGTTTTTTTGTTTTTTTGTTTTTGCGGATTTGCTTGGTGTTGTCTCAGGTTCTGGCTTAGGTGCCATATTCGTTGCAAACTTGGGTTCAAATTTACCAGCATATGCGAGCCACAATAATAGCAATCCACCCAATATCATCGGCAGCGATAGCATTTGTCCAGCCGAGATCGTAAAACCCAATAGTTGAACTTCGTAGTCGGGAGTGCGGAAATACTCGGTGATAAAGCGGGCGCAACCATACAAGCAAACGAACAGGGCGCCGACGGCTAAAGCAGGACGTGTTTTGCGTGCAAACAACCAGACTAAAATAAACAGCAGAACGCCATCAATCGCAGCTTGGTAGAGTGGGGATGGATGCACCGGATAGTCGATGCCTGGCCATTTCATCGCCCAAGGTAGTTCACTGGAAGCCCTGCGCCCTGGTAATTCGTGATTAATGAAATTACCGATACGGCCAGCAGCGTAGCCCAATGGCACCAAGGGCGCGATAAAATCATACACATGGACCAATGGCATCTTGACTCGGCGCGCCCACAGCCACATGGCAAACAGCACTCCGAGGAAGCCACCATGAAACGACATACCGCCTTTCCACACCATGAAAATCTCTAAGGGATTGGCGAGGTAATAGGATAAATTGTAAAACACTACTTCACCTAAACGGCCACCGAGTACCACGCCTAAGACGCCGTAGAACAGCATGTCGTCGATGTGGTCTTTGGTCCAACCCAAGGCGGCAATCTGCGTATGTTTGAGACGCAGTCGGCCTAACACAACAAATTGGGCGAAGGCGAGTAAATACATTAGCCCATACCAGTGAATAGTAATAAAACCGAGTCGGATAGCGACGGGATCGAAGTTAGGGTGTTCCAGCATAGTGTGTTCTATAGAAGATCTAAAAAAGCCTGCAATACAGGTGAAGGATTATCTTTGCGCCAAGCGACACCAATCTCGACACCAGTCTGTTTTTGTTTGAGCGGGTAATATACGACGCCTTCACGTTTTAAATTGGATACCGACTCTGGCACCAAAGCGATCCCCATAGCTGCCGAGACGAGCGCGATGATGGTCTGCATTTGTATCGCTTCTTGCGCAACTTGGGGCGTCATACCAGCGCTGCCAAAACAAGACAAAATACTGTCGTGCAAGGCAGGCGCAATTTTGCGCGGAAAAAGTAGTAAAGGCAAATCTTTGTAAGTCCGTAAATCTTGGGGATTTTTACGATGCGCAGCCGTTTCGGGGACGGCTAAAATTAAAGATTCATTGCGAATTTTTTTGTAGTGAATCAAATGCGCTAAGTCGGCTGGAATGGGGGGGATTAAAAATCCCAAATCGATCTCCGATTTTTCCAATAACCGTATTTGCTTATCGCTAGTTGCTTCGCTTAATTCTATTTTGACCGACTGATGTGCTTGGGTAAAACGGCGTAGCACAGGAGGCAATATACTGTAGTCGGCAATCGAAATGACGGCGAGATGTAATGCGCCCGTTTGTCCATTCGCCGCACGTTGGGCGATATCGGGTAGGAGTTCGGCTTGTGCTAAGAGCCGCTTAGCTTCAGGCAGTAAGGCAATACCCGCCGCACTTAGTTGTATCTGGCGCGTGGTTCGAATAAATAGTTTCGCACCAAGTAGGCCTTCTAAATTTTGTATAGCTTGTGATAGCGGCGGCTGCGTCATATGCAGGCGCAATGCGGCGCGGCCGAAGTGTTTTTCTTCGGCGACGGCGATAAAATATTTGAGTTGGCGCAGCTCTATGTGCATGGCTTTGCAAGACGGATCAAAGCCATGATGGGATTTGGTAATGCGAAGTCACGATCTTATTTCTTTTTACCTTCTTTGAAACTACGCTTCATGCGTTCGGCATGCATTTTTTTGTGATGCATTTCGTCTTTGCGTTTGTCTAGGCCTAACATGCGCTCTAAAAATTCAAACCAAATAAAGGCGGCAAATGCCAAGCCATTAATCCACCACCACGACACTTGCTCCATAAAGCTGACTTCTAGGAGTTTTAGTGCGTACAGGATAACGATAGGAATAATTAGGAGCATAATTGGACGTCAGCTAGTGAGTGAAATGGCGTTGAATAATGATTTGAATAAGCTTAGCTCAAATAAGCTTGACTCAAATAAGTTTGACTCAAAAATTGAGTAGTGTTCATCATAGGCAGTTTCTAGAGCTAGGTCAACCAAGCCAAATTTAGCCGCGTTGGGGAACTCGGTAGTTTGCAAAAAGCGGTAAAATAGACGCATCTTAATTTGACTAGGGGATTTTAATGAAAACAGCACTTTTGATCATCAGTAGCGCGGCTTTATTGGTATCGGGTTCAGCAATGGCAAACGCTGATTTGGCAAAAGCGAAAAATTGCATGACCTGCCATAACGTGGATACTAAAATTTTAGGACCTGCGTTTAAGGATGTCGCAAAAAAGTATGCAGGTGATAAAACAGCGGAAGCAAAACTGATTACTAAGGTGCTCAAGGGTGGTAGCGGTGCATGGGGCGCAGTGCCTATGCCAGCGAATGGTCAAGTCTCTCCAGCGGAAGCCAAAACTTTGGTTACCTGGATTTTGAATTTGAAATAATGAAATTCTAATAGTCGAAAAGCTCGGTGCGCCGAGCTTTTTTATTGCTTAGTTGATTTTGCAACTTCGCAACTTAGTCAACTTTGCAACTTAGTTAAATCACTATGGCTAAATTTCATACGCTAGATAAAGTAGATCGCAAGCTATTAAATCTGCTACAAAAAGATAATCAAACGGCGACGCGCGTTTTGGCAGAGAAACTACATATTTCTCAGCCTACCTGCCTGCGTAGAATTAAAGCTTTGCGCGATGCCGGCGTGATCAGTGCCGACGTGGCGATGGTGGATCCTTTTTCTCTGGGCTATGGAATGTTGGCATTCTTGGAGATATCTCTCGCAAATCAATCTGACGAGCATATGCGTGATTTTGAAGCCTGCATGAATCACGAGCCGGAAGTAATGCAATGCTATTTTGTGTCAGGTGAAATTGATTACTTTTTGGTGATACATGTGGTGGACATGGAGGCTTATTACCAGTTCGTGCGCAGAGCGATCTCTGGCTCGGGTAATGTGCGTCATTTTCATTCGCGCTTTCCGATGAAGAGAGCAAAGTTCTCAACGCGTATTGCGTTTGACGAAAAAACGCCTGAATTGTCGGTGCGCGTTGCTAGGTAGACTTGGCAGCTGTTCCAGTTATTGTTTATTGCCTTTTATTCGTGTCAATTCTTGCGTGACGGCGCGTGTGATGACTTCATCTAAGCTTTTTCGTAGACCTGCGCGAATATCATCGGCGAGCTGATCAACTGTATTTTGCAATACGTCGGCCAAACTATCCCGCACGCGGTGCTCTAATACAAAATCAACGCGCGATAAAACCTGACGTAAAACATTTTCTTTGACGCTTTGTTCTATTTGTGACCACGCTTCTGCGTTGTCAGCCCCGTTTGTTAGTAGGTCCAGCGTTTCCTGTTGCTCTATTTTTGCTAGTGGCTTAGCGCGGCTTTCTGTCAGGGGCGTCGCTTGCACTACAGGCATGGATGTCGCCGTTGGCGCTGGGGAGCTTGGTTTGGCCTGAGAGATTCCTCCATTGCTAGTTTCTGCCGATGCTGACACAGGGCGAGGAGGTAGAAGCTTTGCTGATTGTGATGGCGCGCTGGGTTTTTGCACCGCAGGTTTTGGCTCACTCGCAGGTGTCGCCGGAGATGCGGCAATGACCTCGGTCAATACGGGGATACTAGAATCAATTTGATCGTTCATGATGCGTTCGCGACTATATGTGAGGGCTTAATGCCTTGTTGTTGGTAAAGGCGAAAGCGCTGGCGGCCGGCATTCGCATCCTGTTCTTCGCTAGACACAATTTCAATCACACGTAAGAAGCTTTGATATTGTTCAGGTACTGTTTGACTGAGATTAATCAACAAGTCTTTATGTGGCGATGGCGCTGTTGGATTGGCGCTGATGAGTATCGGTGTTTGTGCCGCAAGTGCATCATCTAACATGACGTGCGGCAAAAAATCCGTGGTCGAAAAATGCCACAAAGCCTGATCCAAAGTTTGGGCTTGTACTTCATCCTGACTCAGCACAAAAATCTGACAATTCGCCGCACGCGCCTTGCGGATGAGGCGGCAAGTGTAATGAATTTTGTCACTGACTTGACTATGAAAATCGACTCTGGTCATATGGGCTCTGTGCAGACTTTGTGCGGATTCTGTACGAAATCAAACACAATTTAATTTAAAAACTTTACCCGCCCATTCTACTGATTATTCCGAATAAGACGGGTTCTGTAGCTATCCTCTACGCCAATACTTAAAAGCGAATGCCGGTAGGTGATGCAGTTCTTGGTTTGACTTCATCGCTGGCTTTTTCCACCTTGTCTTTGTTCTCTGACGGTGCCAGCGGTGCAGCTGGCTCTGGCGCAGGATAGCGATATTCTTTGGGCAAAATACTCGTTTCTGGATAGCCTGCTGTGCTTAAAGCAGTGCGCCAATCGACCGAATCATAACCAGAGAATTTTGCGCGGCTGATCAATAGTGCTGGGAGTTGGGTGTCGCCACTCACTTGCTTCAACTTGTCTATGTCTTCTTTTGTCTTAACGGTTTTCTCAGCAAAAGGAATGCCGTTTTGTTTCAATAAAGTGCGTGCTTCATTGCAGGGAGCGCAAGGCGTGTTTGCCGCAGCTGTGTATAGCGTCACTGGATTTTTGCGTACTGCAATGTCAAGTTCTGGGGGGAATTTGACATTGGATTGCTGAGCTCCGCCGCCCTCCATCGATTTGCTCACTAATTTTTTTGCATTCGCTGGCGGCGGCGTACTGCTGTAGACCACTTTGCCGTCGGCACCTACCCATTTATACATTTGTGCCTGCGCCAGAGTCGATACGGAAGCTATCCCAATGACGCTGAGCAGACTCAATAGGAACGCCCACCGCTTGGGTTTCGTTGAACTAGATTGTTTGGCTTGCGTAGAAAAGAAATGCATTGCGATGATCTCCTGCAGCTAGGTGCTTATGTGATTATTGGCTTATTGATTGATTCATACCATTATGGCGCAATAAGGCATCAATTGAGGGTTTTCTGCCGCGAAAAGCGACAAATGATTCGAGTGCGGGACGTGAGCCGCCCATTTCTAGAATCTCCGTTTGGAATGCGCGTCCAACGCTACGAGATAGGCTGCTGCCTTCTATTTTGGCGACTTCTTCAAAGGCGGCATAGGCATCGGCGGACAAAACCTCCGCCCATTTATAGCTGAAATAACCCGCAGAATAACCGCCGGAAAAAATATGTCCGAATGAGTGCTGAAAGCGATTAAACGCGGGTGGCTGGATTACCGCGACTTGGTCTCTGACTTGTTGCAGAACTTGTGCGACGCTAAGTGGCGTAGCAGTCAGTTGAGTGGCACGTGAGCTACCATCATGCAAGCGCATATCAAACAAGGCGAACTCAACTTGACGTAATGTTTGCAATCCAGACTGGAAGTTTTTAGCGGCGATCATTTTGTCGTACAGACTGCGTGGCAAATGTTCGCCAGTGTCTACATGCGCGGTCATTTGCTGTAGCACATCCCATTCCCAGCAAAAGTTTTCCATAAATTGTGAAGGTAATTCCACCGCATCCCACTCCACACCAGAGATGCCAGAGACTGAGATGTCGTCCACCTTGGTCAATAATTGGTGTAAGCCGTGGCCGAATTCGTGGAATAGGGTGATCACTTCATCATGGGTAAAGGTGGCGGGTTTGCTTACGCCATCGACGGTCACAGGCGCATTGAAATTGCAGGTGAGGTAGACCACGGGTGTTTGTATGCCATCCGCTTTACGGCAGCGGGCGCGGGCATCATCCATCCACGCGCCGCCTTGTTTTGCCGCGCGTGCGTAGAGATCGACATAAAATTGTCCGACTAATTCACCTTTACGTTCAACGCGATAAAATTTGACATCGGGATGCCAGGTCGCGGCTTGATCCGTTTTGATTTTGACTGCGAATAGGCTTTGTATGACTTTGAATAAGCCCGCCACCACCGTGGGTTCGGGGAAGTATTGTTTCACTTCTTGTTCGGAAAAAGCGTAGCGCTGTTCGCGCAATTTTTCGGAAACAAAGGTGGTGTCCCATGCTTGCAAATCAGCTATGCCAAATTCTTGTTCGGCAAATTGGCGCAGCTCAGCTAAATCTTTGGCTGCATAGGGTTTGGCTTTGTGGGCTAAATCGAGCAAGAAGCCTTCGACTTGTGCTGCGCTTTCAGCCATTTTAGGGAGCAATGAGACTTCGGCAAAATGTTGATAGCCGAGTATTTCCGCTTCTTCTTGGCGCAGGCTGAGTAATTCGTCGATGACGCTGCTGTTATCCCATTCAGGATGACCGCCCAAGTCTGAGGCTTTGGTCGCGTTGGCTCGATAAATGGTTTCGCGCAGGCTGCGATTTTCTGCGTATTGCAAAATAGGAAAATACGAAGGGAAATGCAAACTGAATTGATAACCGCTTTTGCCATCGTGTTCTGCAGCTTGCTGCGCGGCCTGCAAGACGTCTTCTGGCAGACCTTTTAGTTCGGCGACATCGCTCACCAAGAGCTTGTAGTCATTGGTCGCATCTAAAACATTTTCAGAAAATTTGGTCGAGAGTGCCGCCAGTTTTTCTTGCACTTCAGCATAGCGTTTTTTCTGATCATCGGCCAGCTCGGCGCCGCCGAGTTTGAAATCGCGTAGGGCGTTGCTGATGATTTTTTTGCGGGCTGGGCTTAAATTGGGATAGTCCGCGCTCGCATTTAAAGCTTTGTAATGCTGGAATAAATGGAGATTTTGTCCCAGTTCCGTCCAAAATTCTGTGATCTTGGGCTGGTTCTCATTGTAAGCAGCACGTAATTCAGGCGTGTCGCGCACGGCGTTTAAATGACTAACGATGCCCCAAGCGCGACCGAGTTTTTCTGTCACGGCTTCTAAAGGCGTGACGAAATTATCCCAATGTATGTTTGCAATCGGCTGCGCTAACTGCGTCACGACGGCACGGCACTCTAGCAATAAAGTGTCAATCGCAGGGCCAATGTGCTCCGGCGTGATTTGATCAAAACGGGGCAGGTCGCTGAAGTCGAGCAAGGGATTTAGTTGGAAATTAGATTCGGTCATTGCTACGGTCATCATTGTTGTCATCTAGGTTCTTTCAGCAGCTTCTATGGTATTTACTAAGAGCATGGTAATAGTCATGGGGCCGACGCCGCCTGGTACTGGAGTGATGTGGCCGGCCACTTCTTTGACATTGGCATAATCCACATCGCCGCACAGCTTGCCTTCGTCATCACGATTCATGCCGACGTCTAAGACCACTGCGCCAGGTTTGACCATGTCGGCGGTGACGATATTGCGTTTGCCAGTCGCAACCACCAAGATATCGGCGTTACGTGTATGGGCACTCAAATCACGGGTCTTAGAATTGCATATGGTGACGGTAGCGCCCGCTTGCAAGAGCAACATCGCTTGCGGTTTGCCAACAATATTTGACGCACCCACCACGACCGCATTCGCGCCACGCACTGGATAGTCTATGGACTCCAGCATTTTCATCACGCCATACGGTGTGCAGGGGCGGAATAAAGGCTGACCTGTCATCAATAAACCCGCATTGCTGATATGGAAGCCATCAACGTCTTTGTCCGCTGCGATTGCTTCTATTACTTTATTCGCATTGATGTGTGCTGGTAAGGGCAACTGCACCAAAATGCCATTGATCTTAGGATCAATATTTAAGCGGGCGATATGCGCCAACAGCGTCGCTTCGCTCAGATCGGCATCGTATTTTTCTAAGACCGAATAAAAGCCGCAATCTTCGCAAGCTTTGACTTTGTTTCTAACATAGACCTGAGAGGCCGGATTTTCGCCGACCAAAATAACTGCTAAGCCTGGCTGTTTGCCTTGCGCCGTCAAGGCCGCCGCGCGCTGAGTAACATCGGCGCGAATTTGTTGAGAGAGCTGGGTGCCGCTGATGATGTGTGCCGTCATGATGTGTGGACTCGGAAATGTGGCTGCGCTGGAAGTACCTCAGTTTAGCCAAGATTGCAAAGAAAGGATAAGGCGTGATTATAAAGGATGACTGGCTTTTTCATTCGGAATGTGCCTGAAAAAGCGCCGAACTACGAGCTAATTAGGACTAATCCCAGATTTTCCATTAGGCGCACGTGCAGTGCTATTTGCGTGTTGACGGCGCATTTTTGGCCATTTTTGCTGCTCTTCGTTGTCAATAGCTCGCTATTGACGCCTCATTCGCAACAAAACTGTCTCAAAAAGTGCATCCGTCATCATCGCAAATCCTAATGGAATTCTGGGCTAATTCGAACACGTCGATGCAGAAATGCGGGTGATGAGGGTTGTAACTTATTGTTTTGTTACTTTTGATAAAAGGAGGGGGAATCAGATGTATTGACACTTGATCTGCCAAGCGAATTTGAAGTGGATAAAAAGCGACTACAGATTTATTGGGGAAATTGGCGCGGTTTGAAAGTTGGTTTGCGTGAACTTAGGCAAAGTTCAAAGTTTTTTTTGCAGAGCAAGCAGAGAAAGACGAAGCAAATACTCTGCGTACTCCGCGCCTCTGCGGCGCATGTTTTGACATCGTTTCATTGTAGGCAGCGTTTCAAGAAAATTAACTTGGCTTGCAAAATAATCATAAAAATGAATAAAAAGACAGCAATTAAGTATGTTGCGGTGCGACATGAATATCACATTGTGAAATCGCATATCGTAATTTGAAATTTGCAAAAACTGCTGTTAGAATGTTTCAGTTTTAAAATTCTGATCCAAAATTCATTGAGCTTTTTGCGTATTTCAGACAAGCTAGGAAAATGACGTGGGACTGGCGTATTTGGTGGCAAAAGCCCGCCTCACGTAGTTTGAAAATGACAAAAAAAGCCGCAATGCATGCTAGTGAATTCAGCTAAATATTCAGCTAATTAGACAGTTCAACGAGGAGACCGTATGTCACAGATAGACCAAATTTTGGCGCAAGCCGTGAGTGATCCCGATGTGATCGAGACCAATGAATGGCTCGATGCTTTGGAATCGGTGATCGATACGGAAGGCCCGGATCGCGCGCATTATTTGATGGAACGCATGATGGATTTGGCGCGCCGTCGTGGTGCGAATATCCCGTTTTCTAGCAATACGGCGTACGTAAATACGATTCCTGCCGACAAGGGCGCACATTGCCCAGGCAATCTGGAA
>CAYXJI010000111.1:0-4313 GCA_964465175.1 uncultured Burkholderiaceae bacterium
TATCAAACCAACTGGTCTCTTCAACGACAGGCGGTGGTGGCGGCGGCATTGGCCGTTTTGGTTTTACCGCGGCGACCGAAGCACTCGCAGATGCCGTAGCAGCAGTTGCTGCACTGGCAGATGATGACGAAGCAGTTGCTGTACTGGTAGCTTTCTCCTTGTCCTGAGCGGAACTAGCAGCGACTGCCGGGACGGAAGCAGCGCTAGCTTGAACTGGTGCTTTTACTTCAGGTGCAGTGACCTTCGCTTCGGATGCCTTAGACTCTGCAGGAGTTTGCTTTGCCAAATTTTTGTTTGGTACTGGTATCAGCTTTTGCAGCTCGCTAACATTTTTTTCTAGTTCTTTCACCCGCGCATTCGATTCCGCCAAAGCTTTGTCTTTGGCGATTTTATCTTCTTCGGACATTCCCTTAGCTGGGGCAGCATTCTTTCCTCCTGCTTGTGCTTTGGAAAGTATCAATTTATCGGGAGATTCATTGGTCGCTGTTGGCGCCTCTTTTACCTTGCTGGTAATAGAGCCACTCGCGGCTTGTTTCTTCTGCGCGACACGCTCGGCAGGCGCGGACAATACCTGACCAGCCAGCTTATTACGATAAGTATTAAAATCGGCAGAATGCGCCTGCACAACCGCACGAGGGTTTGGAACCGCATTCGCGCGCACTGTTTCCGCATCAGGAATATTAAGTATTTTCCCCGCTTTGAGGCGATTCATATTATCGCCAATAAACGCCTCTGGGTTCGCGCGATAAATTCCCACCAACATTTCATCCAAAGAAATACCGTTCAAATTGCCAGAGGCAATTTTCATCAGCGTATCACCGGACTTCACCTGATATTGACGTCCGCCATTAGATAAATTCGTTGAGTCTGCGTTAGTTTGAGCGTTTTTTTTTGTTTCAGAGCGCACGTTAGCACTAGTCTCTTTTTGCAATGCGTCGGCTGACGATGCAGTCATCTTACTAACTGGCTTACTTGTTACAGTTGAACTATTTGGATTCACAACTTGCGCAGCCTGAGCAGTATTTAATTCTGCGGGATCCAACAAGAAAGTATATTCACGCAACAATTTTCCATTACTGGCATTCATTTCCAATAGAAAATCAATCCAAGGCTCATTCATGGCCTGCGTTGAAGTCACACGAATAATGTAATTATTTCCACGTTGCTCGACAGCAAAACGAAGAGACAATAATGCAGGATTGAATTCGATATTAGCTTGACGGAAGGCCTCAATCGACGCGACTTTAGGAACGAGAGAATTTATTTCCTCTTTATTAGGCGAGGTCAATTCAATTTCGGCACGCAGTGGTTGTCCGAGTGAAGATAAAACAGTTAACTTCCCTAGACCCGTTGCATATGCATTTGAGAAGACAAGCAATGAAGAGAAAGCCGCTGCTTTAAGCACTTTAGAGCTTAACAAGCTCATCGGTAAGCGTTTGAAATTATGCATTTTTAGAACATTTCCTGGGAAATTTATTGAATACAAATTTATTAATTTATTTTAACAAACTTGCACTACCGGTAGGCATGTTGATCCAAGATAACATTACCCAACTTGTCGCGCAAGCTTAACGTGAATTCTAGATATGGTAAATACATTAAGAGGAGAAAAGGTAATTTGCGCCTCAATTCGTTGTTACTGCTAGACAATTAGATGAAAAAAGTACGAAATAATAAAGAAAAAGGGATGAAATATCATCCCTTTTCATGCTTTGTTACAATTTTAACGCATTCACTCTTCAATTAAAATGCGTAGCATTCTACGCAAAGGCTCAGCCGCACCCCACAGCAATTGATCACCGACCGTGAATGCAGACAAATAATCGCCACCCATTTGCATTTTACGCAAGCGACCAACAGGACTCGTCAAGCCACCGGTGACTGCCGCCGGCGTTAAGTCGCGCATAGAATCTTCGCGCGTATTTGGCACCACTTTCGCCCAAGGATTATTTTGTGCGAGCATGTCATTGATTTCATCTAGCGGCACATCTTTGGTCAATTTGATCGTCAAAGCTTGAGAGTGACAGCGCATCGCACCAATACGCACGCATAAGCCATCGACAGGAATTGCTTTAGAACCAAACGCTTCACCGAGACCGAGAATTTTATTGGTCTCGGCGCCGGCTTTCCATTCCTCTTTAGAAACGCCGTTGTGCATATCTTTATCGATCCAAGGGATCAAGTTACCAGCCAAAGGAACGCCAAACTGCTTCGTTTCATCCGCGCTAAAACTATGTTGCTTCGCCAATACTTTACGATCGATTTCCAAGATCGCGGCAGCTGGATTATCCAATAAAGCTTTAACTTCGGCATTAATGCTGCCAAACTGCGTCAACAATTCACGCATATGCTGCGCGCCACCACCAGAAGCAGCTTGATAAGTCATGGATGACATCCACTCCACCAAACCGTGCTGAAACAAACCACCCAAACCCATCAACATGCAAGAAACTGTGCAATTGCCGCCAATATAGTTCTTCACGCCACGCGTCAAAGCACCCTTAATCACATCCAAATTCACAGGATCAAGGACGATAATCGCGTCATTGTCCATGCGCAATGTTGAGGCAGCATCGATCCAAAAACCGTTCCAACCAGCAGCCCGCAACCGAGGGAAAATTTCAGCGGTATAGTCTCCGCCTTGGCAGGTAATAATAATGTCGCACTTCTTCAATGCCTCAATATCATTTGCGTCTTTCAATGTCTTTTCATTCTTCGCCATAGCGGGAGCCGCGCCACCCGTGTTCGAAGTTGAAAAAAACACCGGTTCTATATGAGCAAAATCGCCCTCTTCCTGCATACGTTGCATCAGGACCGAACCCACCATTCCACGCCAACCGACCAAGCCAACTAGTTTCATCATCTTTCCCTAAAATTTACAGGTCTCCCTGCTTACACAAAATATTAAATCAATTTAAAGCACGCACTACAGCATCGCCCATCGCCGCAGTGCCGACTTTCGTACAACCCGCTTCAAAAATATCAGGGGTACGCAATCCTTGCGTTAACACTGCTTTGACGGCAGCTTCAATACGATCCGCTTGCTCTGCTTTTCCTAATGAATAGCGCAGCATCATGGCAGCTGACAAAATGGTGGCAAGTGGGTTAGCGACACCTTTACCAGCGATATCAGGAGCCGAGCCGTGCGAAGGTTCGTACAAACCTTTATTGTTCGCATCCAAGGAGGCCGATGGCAGCATGCCGATAGAGCCGGTCAACATTGCCGCAGCGTCCGACAAAATATCACCAAACATATTCCCGGTCACCATCACGTCAAACTTCTTCGGCGCACGCACCAATTGCATGGCTGCGTTATCGACATACATGTGATCTAAGGCGACGTCTGGATATTCTTTGTGTACATCAATCATGATGTCTTTCCAGAACTGGAAAGTTTCTAAGACGTTCGCCTTATCCACACTGGTCAGACGTTTGTCACGCTTACGGGCTGCTTGAAACGCAACATGCGCGATGCGACGAATTTCGCCTTCCGCGTAGCGCATGGTATCAAAGCCTTCGCGCTGACCTTTGAATGGACCATCCGGACATTCACGCACTCCGCGTGGCTGACCAAAATAAATATCGCCAGTCAGTTCGCGAATAATCAAGATATCCAAACCAGACACGACTTCTGGCTTCAAAGTCGATGCACCAGCCAATTCCGGGTACAAAATCGCGGGACGCAAATTGGCAAATAAATTCAAATTTTTGCGTAGACCTAAAATGGCTTGCTCAGGACGTAGTGGTCGATCAAGGGTATCGTATTTCCAATCACCAACAGCGCCAAACAATACGGCGTCCGCCTCTTGTGCTAATTTCAGTGTTGCCTCTGGCAGTGGGTGTCCTACTGCTTCATAGCCAGCACCGCCAACTGGAGCGAATTCCATTTCAAAGGACTCGCCTAAGACTTTCAAGACTTTGACTGCTTGTTCAACGATTTCTGGGCCGATACCATCGCCCGGCAAAATGGCAATTTTCATGCTGATATATGATTAAAAAAACAGAGATAAGAAAAAAATTAAAACAAAAAAAAACAAAAATGAACGCAACAACTTCGCTCAAATAACAGCAGCCAACCAAGGGCGAGCCGCAATATGTTGCCGTTCAAATGCCCGAATTTTTTCTGCATGTACCAAGGTCAAGCCGATGTCATCCAAGCCATTGAGCAAACAATATTTGCGAAATGCGTCTACATCGAATGGAAAACTTTCACCTGTCGCTTTCAAGCCCACGGTTTGCGAATCTAAATCAACTTGCAAATGTAGACCTTCGTTGTCACGAACTTGATTAAACAAATAATCAATACGTTCTTC
>CAYXJI010000111.1:4323-10430 GCA_964465175.1 uncultured Burkholderiaceae bacterium
ATAGGCAGCAACCCATTCTTAAAACAATTATTGAAAAAAATATCGGCAAAACTAGGCGCAATGACGGCGCGAAAACCAAATTGTTCCAAGGCCCAAGGCGCATGCTCACGTGAAGAACCGCATCCAAAATTCTTGCGTGTCAATAAGATCGAAGCCCCCTGATAACGCGCCTGATTCAACACAAAATCGGGATTCAACCGACGCTGGCTATTGTCCATACCAGGCTCGCCATGATCTAGGTAGCGCCATTCGTCAAAAAGATTGGGACCGAAGCCAGTGCGCTGAATTGACTTTAAAAACTGTTTAGGAATGATAGCATCCGTATCCACATTAGCACGATCTAAAGGCACCACCAATCCATCCAACAAGGTAAATTTTTCCATGTTTATTTTTTTCCCGCATTCTCGACCGCTTCGCCGACTTTTTTCACGTCTTTACCGAAGCCATGTACTGTATTACATCCCACCAAACTCATCGCCATGATCAAAGTAAAAAGAAGTGTGCTTTTTTTCATTTTCTATTTCCCTTCTATTCAATTAAACAAAATTGCGAACATCGACAAAGTGACCGGCAATACCAGCAGCCGCCGCCATTTCGGGTGACACCAAATGGGTGCGTCCGCCCTGCCCTTGACGCCCCTCAAAATTACGATTCGAAGTAGATGCACATCGCTCGCCAGGCTCTAGGCGATCAGCATTCATCGCCAAGCACATAGAACATCCAGGCTCACGCCATTCAAAACCTGCAGCGACAAAAATCTTATCCAAGCCCTCTTGCTCCGCTTGTTTTTTGACCAAACCTGAGCCAGGCACGACCATCGCCAATTTCACGTTCGCGGCACGCGTTTTACCTGCGACCATCTTGGCTGCAGCGCGTAAATCTTCAATCCGCGAATTGGTACAAGATCCAATAAAAACCTTGTCAATTTGAATGGAATTGATCGCCATATTGGGGCTTAAATCCATGTAGGCGAGCGCCTTTTCTATGGCGTCACGCTTAACCGCATCTGTCTCCTTCTTGGGATCGGGCGTTTGACCATCGATCGCCACCACCATTTCAGGTGAAGTTCCCCAAGTCACTTGCGGTTGAATATCCGCGACATTTAAACAAACAACGGTATCAAATTGCGCGCCTTCATCGGAATGCAAAGTCGACCAATAAGCCACGGCATTATCCCAATCTTCGGCTTTAGGGCTAAAGGGGCGCCCCTTCACATAATCAATCGTTGTTTGATCAACGGCAATCATGCCAGCTCTAGCGCCAGCCTCAATCGCCATATTGCAAACCGTCATACGACCCTCCATGGACAGCCGTTCAATAGCAGCACCCGCAAATTCTATCGCGTAACCAGTGCCGCCAGCGGTGCCGATTTTGCCAATAATCGCCAATACAATATCTTTCGCAGTAATTCCAGATGGCGTATCGCCCTCCACACGAATCAACATGGCTTTTGATTTCTTCGCCAGCAGAGTCTGCGTGGCGAGAACGTGCTCCACTTCCGAAGTACCAATACCATGCGCTAAACAAGCAAAAGCGCCATGCGTCGACGTATGCGAATCACCGCACACGACCGTCATCCCAGGCAAAGTTGCGCCTTGTTCTGGCCCAATAACGTGCACAATCCCTTGGCGCAAATCGTTCATCGCAAAATAAGTTAAACCGTATTGTTTGGCATTGGCATCAAGCGTTTCAACTTGCAATCGCGAGATAGGATCAGCGATACCGCCTTGACGGTTGGTGGTCGGAACATTGTGATCAGCGACCACTAGATTGGCAGAGATGCGCCACGGTTGACGCCCCGCGAGCTTTAGCCCGTCGAACGCCTGCGGGCTGGTGACTTCATGCAAGAGATGGCGATCAATATACAAAATTGCCGTACCATCATCTTCTGTATGAACTACGTGTGATTCCCAAAGTTTGTCGTAAAGCGTCTTGGCCATAATGGTTGCCTGAATTTAAAAAAGATCAAAAAGCTAAAAATCAACTTTTGATTATGCCACAATTGTGCAGCGCAAAACTGCACAATTCAACTTTTTTAAGCCGACACCAACAAAATATTCTTTACATCTTTTTGAAATATTCAAAATTTAAAATCAAAAAATGGCGAAAAGAAGACAATTCACCATTTTTTATTTGGCGCTTTTTGAGGAAAATTCGTCAGATCTTCAACAACATCTGTAAAATTTCACTCACGCCAAAACTAAATCAAGATCACTTCAGACATCTATTCGCTATTCCAAACCAGGGTGAGATCAAGCAAAAATTCAGTTTATTTTTACGTCGCCACATTGCGCACGGTGGCGCAATGCATGATCCATCAGGACCAAAGCCAACATTGCTTCAGCGATTGGGGTTGCACGGATACCAACACAGGGATCATGGCGACCAAAGGTTTCGACCATCACTGGATTTCCCAATTTATCAATAGATTGCTTTGGCGTTCGTATCGAAGACGTAGGCTTGATGGCCATAGCAACACGAATCTCTTGCCCCGTAGAAATCCCACCCAAGATACCGCCTGCGTTGTTACTTAAAAAACCATCCGCAGTCAGTTCATCACCATGCTCAGAACCTCGTTGTGCAACGCACGCAAATCCTGCACCAATCTCCACACCTTTTACGGCGTTAATTCCCATCATGGCATAGGCAATTTCCGCATCCAACTTATCATAAATCGGCTCACCCAAACCGACCGGCACATTATTCGCAACCACCTCGATGCGGGCGCCAATTGAATCCCCCTCTTTACGCAAATTGTCCATCGCTACCTCTAAGCGCTCGATCAGTTGCGCATCATTCGTAGGAGCAAAAAATGGATTTTGAGAGGTGTATTCCCAAGCAGAAAAGGGAATAGCAATGTCACCTAGCTGTGTCATCCCGCCGTGAAATGTCGTCCCAAATTGTTGCAGCAGCCATTTTTTTGCAATCGCACCAGCACCAACGACAGGCGCGGTTAAGCGCGCAGAAGATCTACCACCACCACGGGGGTCACGGATACCGTATTTATTCCAATACGTAAAATCCGCATGCCCAGGCCTGAAAGTGTCAACGATATTGCCATAATCCTTACTGCGCTGATCTTCATTCCGAATCAATAACGCAATCGGGGTGCCGGTTGTTTTACCTTCATAGACACCCGATAATATTTCCACCTTATCCGCCTCTTGACGTTGCGTCACATGGCGCGAGGTGCCAGGCTTACGGCGATCCAATTCTGGTTGAATATCCGCTTCGGACAGCACCAGCCCAGGGGGGCAACCATCAATCACACATCCAATTGCTGGGCCGTGAGACTCACCAAAGGTGGTCACCGTAAACAAAGTACCTAGTGTATTACCTGACATATTTTTCGCTATAAAAGTGTAAGAATTCGAGACATTTTATCAGCCTTGTCGCGATTCATCAGCAAATCAAATTGCTTAGGGTTTTGAAAAAAAATATCGCATCAAAAGTATCGCATCAAGAGTCCCAAAAATCACCGCGTCAACTTTCAGGCACTAAAATGATGGGATAGATGAGCAAATAGGACAAATACAGATAAAAAATCAATCTTGCGGCGAATATTTGCACCAAACCAACAGTTTAATTCATCTGTCTTGTTTTATACTGCAGTAACACTCATGATAAAACCATGATCAAATCACAGTGCTGGTTTACCATAATAATTAATGACATCTCCACTGGAGCATGACCCTCGATGAGCGAACTAAATCATCACAATGACGATGCGCTGGTTTTTCTGGATGAGCCGCATCCAGATCAATTGAGCGGCAATCAAAAGCTGAGCTGGCGCATCATGATTATCGACGATGATCCTGACGTACACTCAGCGACCATGTTTGCGCTCGGCAATTTAGAAATCCAAAATCGCGCACTCAGTTTTCTGCACGCTTACTCCGCCACCGAAGCACGCGAACTTCTCTCTAAAGAATCAGACATTGCCGTTATCTTGCTCGACGTCGTGATGGAACAAGAAGATGCGGGATTAAATTTAGTCAATTACGTCAGAAAAAATTTAGCCTTAAATGATGTCCGAATCATCCTTAGAACTGGGCAACCAGGCTACGCACCAGAAATTGATGCCATTCGCGACTATGACATTAATGATTACAAAACCAAGTCAGAATTAACCCGCACCAAGCTCTACACCACCGTCACATCTGCGATTCGATCTTACGAGCAAATTTGCTCCATTACCGCCAATCAGCGTGGCTTAGAACTGATCGTCAATGCAAGTACGGAATTAATGTCATTAAAAGGCCTGCAAAATTTTTCTGTAGGCATTTTGCATCAGGTTTCCAAACTACTGGACAAAAACATCGAAGGCTTCGTATGCAGCCCAATCAATGATCAAAAAAACATAGAATCTAGCGCCGACCTTTTGGTGATTGCGGCTAGCAATGCATACAGCTACTTGAACGATCAAGTCTTAGAGCGACTCGAGTCCTTGGACATCCGTGAATTTGTGCAAAAAGCAGTCTCTTCACGAGTAAGCTTATTTGCCAAGTCCGAGACCCTCCTTCGCTTTGAAAATGTCGCACAACAAGATATTTATGTTTTTTTGCAAGTCGGCGTAAATGACCTAGATAGACGCCTAATTGATGTCTTTTGCAGTAACATTTCCGTTGGCTTAAACAATGTTATGCTCACTTCACGTCTGCATAAGTACGCCTATTTTGATCCGCTGACAGGCTTGGCGAATCGTTTAAAATTGCTGCAAACGCTGAACGAAACCCTACAATCAAATAACAAGCTGGGTACCGTCTTATCCTTAGTTGACATCGACCATTTTGCTGAAACCAATGATGCATTGGGACACCAATTTGGTGACATGTTGCTATGCGCTGTTGCAAAACGCCTATTAAATCATTTTGGCACGGCTTGTCACTTGGCACGCGTCGGTGGCGACACCTTTGCGCTACTTGGCAACGAAAACCAAGTTACACCAGAAAATATTTTTGAAATATTTCATCAACCATTCGAAGTTGACAATCAAGATGTACAGCTGTCCTCCACAATTGGATTAGTGCGCCTAGAAAATTATCAAGGCGGCAGCTCAGATGCGTTAAAGGACACGAACATTGCCCTAAAACGCGCAAAATCCCACCAACGTGCATCGTTCAGCTATTTTACGGTCGACATGGGAGTAGAAATTCGCGAACGCGTACGTATGATGCACGCACTACGAGCCGCATTCGAAAATGAACGCCTGTTCGTGGTGTACCAACCTCAAATTGATCTGCGCACCAAAACTGCAGTTGGCGCAGAAGCGCTATTGCGTTGGAAGACCGAAGATGGCAGTTTTGTCCCACCAGATCAGTTCATCCCGATTGCCGAGTACTCAGGCTTAATCGTCGACATTGGCGAATGGGTAATGCGTAGTGCCTGTTTTGAACTAATGCAATTACACGAATTGGGCTTTACCAGTTTTAAAATGGCAGTCAACGTCTCACAAGCGCAATTTTCACATCCTCTCTTTTTACAAAGCCTGGAACAAGCACTTAGTGACAGCAAGGTTCCTGCCAATTGCGTAGAACTCGAAATAACAGAATCAATGGCGATGACAGACCCAGAGTTATTAATCAAAACCCTGCACCACATCAAGCACTTGGGTGTGCAAGTATCCATCGACGATTTTGGAACAGGATTTTCATCTTTAAGTCACCTGCAAAAACTTAACGTAGACAAATTAAAAATTGACCGCGCATTTGTCAACGAAATCAATGAAAAATCCGACGAAGGCAGTATCGCAAAAATGATTGTTCAACTAAGCAAAAGCCTTAATATCAAAGTGATCGCAGAAGGTGTCGAAACCGAACACCAAGCGCAGACTCTGATGTCATTTGGCTGCCATCTTGCGCAAGGTTATTTATATGCACGCCCATTAACCAAAGAGGACTTACGCACTTGGTTAGAACGCCATCCTTGCTAATCGGCTGCTTCAACCCCAATTTTCCATTCGGCGCACCTGCGGTGCTATTGGCGTGCTGACGGCGCATTTTTTGCCATTTTTGCTGCTCTTCCTTGTCAATAGCTAGCTATTGACGCCTCTTTCGCAACAAAACTGTCTCAAAAAGTGCATCCATCATCATCACAAATCCTAATGG
>CAYXJI010000112.1:0-10356 GCA_964465175.1 uncultured Burkholderiaceae bacterium
CAAAAATAGTCGAAAATGCGCCGTCAGCACGCTAATAGCACCACAGGTGCGCCTAATGGACAATCTGGGTTTAATGTAAAGATAGCAAATATTAAGCGTTCGCCAGTATCAATTGCAATAATTGCGTGGATGTGGCACAATTGCAACACGGTTGCAATACCAAACACATTGAGGCTCAAAATTCCTTCCCTGCTGTCATCCATTCTCATTACCACCACGATCGCTGGCGTGCTCAGCATCAGTTTCGCTGCCATCTTCTCTTTTTCATTATTGTCGAAATTGGTCGAACGCATGGTGAGTCTGTCGGTTGGCATTATGCTGTCAACCTCCTTTCTACACGCCTTGCCGACCGCCTTTGAATCCGGCACCGATCCGCGCTCTTTGTTTGCCTGCTTACTAGGTGGCCTACTCGCATTTTTCTTATTAGAAAAATTTGCCATCCTGCGCCACTCACACCATCACGAAGGCGATGGCCATCACCACGAGCACGGCCACGATGCGCACGAAGCGGGCAAAGCGGGTTGGATGATCTTGATAGGCGACGGCCTACATAATTTTACCGACGGCATTTTGATTGCCGCTGCTTTCTTAGCCGACCCAGGCTTGGGTTTGGTGACGGCACTAGCCATTATTGCCCATGAAATCCCGCAAGAGATCGGCGATTTTATCGTCTTGTTGAATGCCGGTTTTTCTCGCAAGCGCGCTTATTTTTATAATTTGATTTGCAGTTTAATGGCCGTCTTGGGTGGCGTACTCGGCTATTTCACCTTAGACAAAGCCAGCTCTTTAATCCCCTACGTCTTAGTATTGGCATCCTCAGGCTTCATCTACATCGCCGTCAGCGATCTGATGCCACAAATGCAGCGCCGCGCCTCCTTAAAAGAAACGGTGCCACAAATTGTGTTAGTCAGTTGCGGCGTGTTATTGGTACTGTTTGTTACCCAACACAGGCACTTAGCGTAGGTTGTGGCGGCAGACTTTAAACGCCAGTCCATCAGTAAAAATCAAAAGCCTGCACTGCCAAAGCGCGGCGATCTAAATAATCACTGTTTACCAATATCAGCAGACCCTGTCGCCACCGGTCGAGTTGGGTCGGCGCACCATTGACTCCACGAGCCTGGAAATAAGGCCGCACCCGGTAAGCCGGCAATTTCTAGCGCCAATAAATTATGGCAGGCCGTGACACCCGAGCCGCATTGCATGATGCTTTGTGCCGCACTAGGAATAATCGCCAACCACGCTTCACGCAATTGTGATGCGGTTTTAAACCGGCCGTCCGCTTGTAAATTATCTTTAAAGAATCGATTCACAGCACCCGGAATATGTCCACCGACGGGATCGATACTTTCGTTCTCACCCCGAAAACGATCTGACGCGCGCGCATCCACGACCTGATATTTATCAGCTGCCGAGGCGCTCAAGTTAGCCACCACCTGCGCCAATTCAACTTGTTTGGTCAATGCAGTAGCCACTTGAAGATCACCCGGCGCTGGCAAGCTCAGCGCGGTATCGAGTGTTTGCGAGGCCGCAAGCCATGCGGGCAAGCCGCCATCTAACACCGCCACGTTTGCATAACCAATTGATCGCAACAACCACCATAAACGTGCAGCAAACATGCCGCCCTGCGCATCATAAGCAATCACTTGGCCTGATTGTTGAATGCCAAGTTGGCGTAAATTTTCTACCAATGCAGCTTGCTCGGGCAAGGGATGACGCCCTTGAAAGCTACCGTCTTCACGCCATTTTTCGCCAGATAAGTGTTGATCCAAATGGGCGAATACGGCACCGGAAATATGACCCGCATGAAACGCCCGCAAGCCAGCCTCGCCATCCATTAAATCATGTCGACAATCGACAATCACAACATGCGCTGAACCCGACTGTTTAAGCTGCACCAATTCATCCACAGAAATCAAGGTGGTATACGTCATCCCTATTCTCCTTTTTTACGTAAGCCCTAAGCTAATTAAGTTTTACTATTATAAGTCGATGCGATCACGCCACTACTTAAAATAACGACTATCCCCAACCAACTCATCCAACTTAAACTCACGTTCCATAATACATAATCAAAGGCACTGGCAAAGACGATACCGACATATTGTAGATTCGCTGCCACCAAGGGATTGCCCAAGCGATAAGCGCGCGTCATTGCCAACTGCGCCACAGTCGCGGTCACTCCTACGCCGAGCAAAAGCAAAATGCCACGCAATTCAAGTAGATGCCCGTCCACATGGGCACTTTGTTGGCTCACCGAATAGGGATTCAAATTGATTGACTGGCCTAGCACACCTGCGATCACGCAGATTGTAGAAAAATAAAACACAACTCGATATTCAGGTTCGCCGCGCACGCCCATTTGACGCACTTGAATATACGCCATTGCCGCAATAAAACCTGAACACAAGGCGATCAGGCTATCGGCCAATTGGTCTGCATGAATAGTGGGGCGCAGCAACAAGACTACACCAACAAAACCTAACAAGATCGACCATACCAAGCTGGGTGCCATGTGTGGATGCTGATCGCTACGATGCGCCCACCACGACATAGCGAACAGAATGACTGCCACCCAAATGGAGGACATATAGCTCAAAGTCACAGCCAATGACAAAGGCAATTTGGCAATTGCATAAAACCACATCCACAAGGACAGCACACCAAACAAGCCACGCCAGAAATGACTCTGCCCCATGCTCGTGCGCAAAGTGCCACCTTGCAAATGGGTAAGCAAAAACAAACTCAGCATACCGACCGCACCACGATACGTCACAATTTCCGCCGTACTATAAGTCTCGGAAGCGAGCTTGACGCACACGCCCATAATCGAAAACAAAAAGGTTGCAAAGAGCATCCACAAAGCCTGCATAGTCCAAAATTCCTCAGTTGACCGTCACCCTATTATCGATAGCGTCGCCAACAAAAAACAAAGGGAAGCGTAGGCTTCCCTTCTAAAAATCACATCCATTAAAACTGCATTTTACGTCGGTACCATTCATGAAAATGTTGCATACCATCTTCCATCGGCGATTGGTAAGGCCCCACTTCACTCACACCGCGATCCAGCAAAATTTTGCGACCCGCATCCATACGAATACCGATCTCGTCATCCTCAATACAAGTTTCCATGTAGGCGGCGCGTTCGGCTTCAACAAATTCACGTTCAAACAAAACGATCTCTTCGGGATAATAAAACTCGACGACATTCTTGGTTTTACCGGTAGTTGTTGGCCATAAAGTCGATACTACCAAAACATGGGGATACCATTCCACCATGATATTCGGATACAGGGTCAACCAGATCGCGCCGAATTTAGGCGGCTCACCACCTCGGAATTTCAATACTTGTTCTTGCCAAGCTTGGTATTTTGATGAACCAGATTTCAACAATCCCTTATTCACCCCGACGGTTTGCACGCTATAGTCTTCGCCGAACTCCCAACGCAAATCATCACAACTCACAAAACTACCTAAGCCAGGGTGAAAGGCTTCGACGTGATAATCTTCCAGATAAACTTCAATAAAAGTTTTCCAGTTGTAATCGCACTCATGCACTTCCACGTGATCTAACATGTAGTCGGTGAAATCGAGATCCTTGGTGACCGACAAACTCGCCATTTTTTCCATGACGTTGTAGCCATTTTGCTCGAACAGCAAACCATTCCAGCTTTGCAAAGGAGTACGAGAGAGATTGAGGCAAGGCGTGTCGTTGAAATGCGGTGCGCCTAGCAACTCACCTTTTAGATCATAGGTCCAGCGATGCAGAGGACAGACAATTTGCTTGGCGTTACCACGGCTTTTTGCGCCAGGCCCGCCCAGCATCAAGGCTTGTCGATGACGACATACATTCGACATCAACTCGATGCCATGTGCATTGCGCACCAAGATGCGTCCCTCGTTTTCGGCCGCGAGTGTGGCATAGTCGCCGACCTCGGGAACCATTAACTCATGACCAACATAACGCGGGCCGGACTCGAACAAATGCTTGATCTCGCGCTGTAACAAGCCTTGATCAAAATAAACGTGTACTGGAAGTTGCGCGTCAGAACGCGCTAATGTAGACAAAGAAGCCAGATCGGACATCCCCACCCCCCAAATTAATTTGCACCAACCTAAGAGAGAAAGAATCCATAAATACCTATTTCGACGACTACTTCCCTACTGTGGAAAGGAATCGAAAAATTCAAACAAACGACACTTGAAGAGGAAATTTTGGACAGAACGCAAGATTATACCCGAAAGCACTAAGGGTACTGCGACTAAGTTAATTTACTGAATTAATTGACAGAATTCGGCTCAGTTAAGAATTGTAAAAATAAAAACTTCTCTACACAGAGGCACAGAGAACGGCAAGGGAGCTTCTTCTGCGACCTCTTAGGTTCTCTCTGTGCCTCTGTGTTGAGTGGTTTTGGTTTTACTTCATGCAAACGCCCTTCGTTAAGGGGTTTGATTCTTGATTTAAGTTAGAACCAGTTGCATGCAGGGAATTGCATAAAGGATGATACTAAACTACACCCTAGAGGCAAGCCGCAGTGTCACATCGAATGCTGCAGCACGATCATCGGCGTAGCTTGCTCGTCGGGCTTGGCTTGATCTTGTTGATTCAATGCTTCAAGCAAGGCCTTATCTACCATTTTGTCGATTAATACCACTTGAGCTCGTCGCTCTCTGAAGTTTTTTTCGAGTTCTTCCACGGACACTGAAAATGACTTCTCTTTTTGACTAGACGTAAAGATGAACAGACTGCGCATAGGACTTATCCATGCCAGTCGCACTTTTTGAAAAGTATTGTCGCGCTTTCTAAATTGTATCCAGACACCGCGCTCCAAGCTAGCCACCGTCGCTTCCGCTTCTTCAATATCGTGGGCAATGATCTCAGCGATGCTCGCCTCATTGATCATAGGACGGTTCAAACTCGGTAGTGCGCTATTTACTGCACTACCAGAAACAGAAGCCGTCACACTTTCCGCGGTATCACTTGGCACAGTATCCGCATTCACAACAAGTTGCTGCGCCTGCAGTGCCTCAGCTTTCGCTCTTTCGATCGCCTCTGCGATTAATCGCGCTTTTTCTGCCTCTTCCGCTTCAGCTTTTGCCTTAGCGTCAGCAAGTGCTTTTGCTTCCGCTTCTGCGCGTTTTTGCAGGCGACGCTCGGTCGCTGCCTGCGCCGCTTCCACCGCGATCTCCATCTGACGTTCTGGGGATAATTCAAGTGGCGCACGCACGATCGAAGCGTGGCATTCCGCCAGATCAGCAAAAAATTGCACGCGATCTGCATCTTCCCACTTGATCAGGCTCAACCATTTATTCAGTCGAGCCAAGATACCTGGCAGGCGATTGATCATTTCTTGGCGCTGTGCCAATGTGATCTTGGGTTTGATACTCCAAATCAGATCATCCATGGTCTTGATCGCATCTTCAATCGCATGCGGCTTTTCTTCTTTCACGCTATACGCGAGCGTCAATACTTTAGTCCAACGACTTTCCAAGAAGGTTTCGACGAATCCCATCACCTCGCCACTGCCGATACGCATAGAAATATCATTGCCGGCTGCAATCCCTGCTTGTTTAAATTTCTCTTTTTGCAGAGCGCGATTAATCGGCGTTTGCAAAGCTTCTATAGTTGCAGCTTCGTCTTTTTGAATGAAAGCTTCGAGATCGGTAACGACTTCATCAAACAAGCCTAGCTCTTGATCAAACTCTTTTTGCACGCGCATGACATTGCGCTGCATGGCTTGGAATAAGGGATCGTCTTCCCCCTTGAGCGGATCTAAGGACGCACTGTATTTAGAAAGTAATTCAATTAATCGACGTGCCGGATGGGCATCTTGAAAGAAAAAACTCTTATCGATTAAAGCGGCCTTCAATACGGGAACTTGCAGTGCGCCAATGAGATTTTTAATTGGGTTCGCAATTTCTTGACTACCTAAGACGCCGTCGAATACATTCGAGAGCAAATCAAACGTATTTTTCTCGACACCCGACTGAAACACATTCGGCATCTCTTGGCGCAATTGCGATAGACGCATCGCATTCTGGGCACCCGAGACCAACTGTTGGATAGCCATATTTTTTTGGGCATCCGCGAGATATTGAAATAACTCGGAAGTGGCGGGATTAAAAATACCCGCATCACCACCCATAAACGGTACACCAGCCAAGCCTTGGCCTGCCATACCGTTTTGCGCGGAGGACATATTGCCAGCTCCAGGGTGTGCACCACTCGCCTGGTGAGCTGCCTCAGTGTGCTTCACTTCATTGCCTGAAAAATATTGCTCGAGTTTTTTGGCAACTTCATTCTTCACTGCTTCGCCCAAACGTTCTGCATCAGTATGGCTAGGCTTGCGCTTCAAACGATAGCTTTCCTGCAGATCGGGCAAAATGCCACGGGCGATCAATAAATCGTTTAAGGCCTGATAAATCGGCGCCAAGTCGAAAATGAATTCGCTCAACATCGGCAACATGAGGGCATGCGCACTAGTTTCCGTATTGAAGTCTATCCATGCTGCATTGAATGCGCGCAAAAAAACTTCAGGCCGAAAGGGATTTTGCGAAGCGGCGATACTCTCTTGCGCCAATAAACTCGCAAGCCGCATATTCAATGCGGCGAGCGGCTCTGCGTAGGTTAATTCTAAGGAACGACTGGCGCGACTCAGGCTTAATTTGAGTTCCATTTCCTCAAACGAAACCAAACTCATGCCTTCATCTTGCTGCACAATCTGCGGCTTGGCCACCGAGCGCAAGATATCGACTTCGGCTTTGAATGCTTTCTCCAGCCCCGATGAGCTCAGATAATAGAAGGTATAAGCACTACTTTTGAGTAACTGCGCACCGTGAAAACACAGATTGGCTAATTTGGGATCAGACGCATTTTCAGATTGGGAAAATAAATCATGTGACAAGCGCGCAGAGAAGGCATCGATTTCCGGCGTACATAATTGACAAGCTTGTTGTACCAAGGCCTGCCACGTGTCGAGTTTATCCAAAGGCAAACGATGTTCCGCCTTGGCTCGAGTGGGTTGGGTATCTGCTTGGTTCACTGACATATCATTATTTTACACTGCCTAAAATGCCTACCATACTCAATATGCCAACCGTCACGACATATAGATTTGGACTATATCCATTTTATTTCCACATGGAAATGATCGAATCGCAATTTCGCCCATCTTTTAGGCATATTTTTTTGCACTAAATCGACTAACTTACAAAAATGCTGATTTTTAATTAAGGTACTTGCTTATTGTTCACCATAGATCATCATGGTTCACCATGAGAAACTGCACAGAGCACTGCCCTTTGATCTAAAATACGGGGTTTCGCTCGCCACTCCTGCAATCTACCTTGCAAACTAATCTATGTCAAAGAAATTACCATCTAATGTAACGCCCGCGTCGTTTGAAAACGCCATGGCGGAATTAGCCGATCTGGTGACACAAATGGAAACCGGCCAGCTGCCTTTAGAGGCATCGGTAACTGCTTATCAACGTGGTTCTGAGCTCATCAAATATTGCGCGTCACAATTAGAAAAAGTTGAACAGCAAGTCAAAATTTTGGATGCTGGCATGCTCAAGCCCTTTACTACCGATGATGCAAATGAGGATCTTGCATGAGCCCACATTTTCAACGCTGGATGAAAGAAACACAAGCGAATGTTGAAGGCGCTTTAATTCAATACCTACCCGACGCCAAGCACGCACCAGAAAAATTACACCAAGCAATGGCCTATGCGGTACTCGATGGCGGCAAGCGCGTGCGCCCCTTATTAGTGTTCGCTGCCGCCAAATTATTTGATGCGCCAAGCGAATTGGTAAGCCGCGCCGCCTGCGCCGTTGAAATGATTCACGCCTATTCCTTAGTTCATGATGACATGCCTTGCATGGACGATGACGCGCTGCGTCGTGGCAAGCCCACCGTACATAAAAAATATGATGAAGCAACCGCCTTATTGGTCGGCGATGCCTTGCAAGCACAGGCTTTTTTGGTACTCAGCGAAGCATCCGCTTGCGCCGACCACAAACTACCAATGCTGCAATTACTCGCGCAAGCCTCGGGCTCAATCGGTATGTGTGGCGGTCAAGCGATTGATTTGGACAGCGTGGGTATCGCGCTCGATTTGCCCGCTTTAGAACACATGCACAGACTCAAAACGGGCGCCTTATTGCGCGCCTCTGTGCTGCTTGGCGCCATGAGCGGCAAGCGTTTGGACGAAAACGAAATGCATGCACTCGATCGCTATTCACGCGCGATTGGTCTTGCATTTCAGGTGGTTGACGATGTGCTCGATGCGACCGCCGACTCTGCCACCTTGGGTAAAACGGCAGGCAAAGATGCCGCCGACAACAAACCCACTTACGTGTCTATTTTAGGCCTAGATGCCTCGCGTGAACTTGCACAAAAACTATGTCGCGATGCGCATGAAGCATTATCTATTTTTGGCGAGTCCGCCCAGTATCTGCACGATCTAGCAGACCTTATCGTTCAGCGGAAAGCATAATAATGTCCCTACTTACCACGATTAATTCGCCAGCCGATTTACGCCAGCTCAACCGCCACCAATTAGCATCATTGGCAGATGAATTACGTCAATACGTTATCGATTCCGTCTCTAAAACTGGCGGTCATCTCTCCTCCAATCTCGGCACGGTTGAACTCACAATTGCCTTACATTATGTATTCAATACGCCAGAAGACAGATTGGTATGGGATGTCGGTCACCAAACCTATCCGCACAAAATCTTGACGGGTCGTCGCGACCAAATGCACAGTCTGCGCCAACTTGATGGTATCTCTGGCTTCCCTCGACGGGTAGAAAGTGAATACGACACCTTTGGTACTGCCCACTCTTCGACTTCAATTTCTGCTGCGCTCGGTATGGCCTTAGCGGCACGCACCAAAGGCGAATCACGGCACGCGGTAGCGATCATCGGCGATGGCTCCATGACGGCTGGTATGGCGTTTGAAGCAATGAACAATGCGGGCGTGTATGACGACATCAATATGCTAGTCGTATTGAACGACAACGACATGTCGATTTCACCACCTGTCGGTGCCTTAAACCGATACTTGGCGCGATTAATGTCCGGTAAATTTTATGCAGCGGCACGCAATGTAGGCAAGTCAGTTCTACCATCACCGATGCTAGAATTGGCACGTCGCTTTGAGGAACATGCAAAAGGCATGATCGTTCCTGCGACCATGTTCGAAGAGTTTGGCTTCAACTACATTGGCCCGATTGATGGTCACGATTTAGAGTCGCTCATCCCGACACTCCAAAATATTAAGAACCTCAAAGGCCCGCAATTTTTGCACGTAGTCACAAAAAAAGGTCAGGGCTATAAACTCGCTGAAGCCGACCCGATTTTGTATCACGGCCCTGGCAAATTCAATCCAGCCGAAGGCATACAACCCGCCATCACACCGGCAAAAAAAACCTACACGCAAGTATTCGGCGACTGGTTGTGCGATATGGCTGCTGCCGATGACAAACTGGTAGGCATCACCCCTGCGATGCGCGAAGGCTCCGGTATGGTCGAATTCGAACAGCGCTTTCCTCAACGATATTACGACGTCGGCATCGCCGAACAACATTCCGTCACCTTTGCTGGCGGCATGGCGACCGAAGGCTTAAAACCCGTGGTCGCAATTTATTCCACCTTTTTACAGCGCGCTTACGATCAATTAATTCATGATATCGCGCTACAAAATCTCGATGTCACTTTCGCTTTAGATCGCGCGGGTTTAGTCGGCGCCGATGGCGCAACACACGCAGGCAATTACGATCTCGCTTACTTACGCTGCATTCCGAACATGGTTGTAATGGCAGCCAGCGATGAAAATGAATGTCGCCAAATGTTAACCACGGGCTACCGCTATCCAGGTCCAGCCGCGATACGCTATCCACGCGGCGCAGGCATTGGTGCCACCATTCAAGCTGAACTAAGTGAACTACCTATCGGCAAGGCTGAACTAAAACGCCAAGGCAAAAAAATCGCGATTTTGGCATTTGGATCTATGGTGCATCCATCCATCAAAGCGGCAGAAACATTGGATGCAACGGTAGTGAATATGCGCTTTGTCAAACCAATTGATACCGCGATGATTAAAGACATGGCCGCGAGTCATGATGCCTTAGTCACGGTTGAAGAAGGTTGCACCATGGGCGGTGCTGGTTCTGCAGTAGCTGAAGCGCTGGCCGAAGCGGGCATTGCGAAACCCTTGTTGATTTTAGGTTTACCAGATAAATTTGTTGATCACGGCGATCCTGCTTTATTGCTGGCGCAATGTGGTTTGAATGCTGAGGGGATTGAGGCGTCAATACGGCGGCGGTTTTTATGATTTGGTAAGTCGTTTTTT
>CAYXJI010000113.1:0-2414 GCA_964465175.1 uncultured Burkholderiaceae bacterium
CGCCCAGATAGTTTGACCAGGTCGGTGTGGTTTGCCATTCATCTTGTACATAAAACGCTGCCCGCTGAATTTGCACGTGACTCGTTTCGCTCAAACTATTTGCTTGTGTAATAACTTGGCCAAGAACTTGACTATTCGTTTGGTTTCTATGACTATCCGAAGTGTTGATTGCGCCATCCCATCCACTTTTAACAACGTGTGTTTTGGCGAATGAAGTCACGTAACTTCCTGTTGATTTCCAATCTTGGTGCGTTTCATTAATTTGCGTTTGTCTTGTTAATGGCAATGAGATATTGGCATTCTTAGTTTGATCTGAACCTGTTATTCCAAGCGCGAAATGATTAAATCGAAGGTTGAATTTCAATATGGACTCGTTGCCGAATTCATTGGATAAACGGCGTTCCCAATTAAGCTCAGAATCAAGCGCTTTTCTATCGTCATGCGTCTGATTTCTCTCATTAAATGTTGCCCAATCGACGAATTCGCTTCTCGATACTTTTTGATAAAACAAATTATTCTTCAAAGTCAGGGTATCGCCATTGTTTAATATCCATGTAAAACGCGGATCGATAATGAGTCCTGGGTAGGATACTTGTGTTTGCAATCGTGCGTGTTGTGTCGAAGCTTGCCCAGCTAAACTATCCCATACATTCAGTTCTCTTTCTTTGGCCGACGAGAAAGTACCACCCAAAAGGCGAACACTAATGCCATATGAAAATTGGTCGCTCTTATCCGATTGAATAAAATTGATATTCCTTAAAGAGTCGGTTGGAGACCGATTTAGACTCATCATTAAATCGCGGCTAGTCGTCTCTATCTTCTTCATCACGATATTAATAGTTCCGGCGATGGCACGTGTACTCATATCCGCTGTGCCAGAGCGTAGTATTTCTATGCGTTTAATCTGATTAACATTGACCGTATCAATGCTCATGCCTCTTGGCAGAGGCTCGCCATCAATCAGAATCTGTGTGTACCCATTGGCTAAGCCGCGCATACGAATCTCGCTGCCATTGATGGTAATGCCAGATTGCCGCTTGAGAATTTCCGCGATATTGGATTCACCATATTGCTTAATTTCTTCTTCCGTCACCACGATTTTTGTCGCGGTGTCCTCGCGTCGTGCATCAAACTGTTTGGCAGTAATCTCTACCTTTAGTTCTTGTTCAGATTTTACTGGTGGTTTATTCGCGAGTTTTTCTTGTGCATGTACTTCATGTTGAATGCATACATAGGTCAATATGGAACATACTAAAATCTGCTGAGTCAGGGATGAGGGATAAATAACATGCATAAAGAAAATCGCTTCAAGAAAGTAATACAATTTTCAACAATATCACATTGCATTATCTGTAACTAGATTTTTTTGACTATGTCGGTATGTTCGTTTTTGCTTTTGGGCTGCGTTTTGAATTCTGCGAAAAACTTCAAGTAAGACGAGTATCACAAAGCAAAAAACCGCTAAAAGGTAGCGGTTTTTTTATTTACTTGTATGTCTTGATATCTACCTAATGCCAAGAATAAATAATTCACATACTAGGGTAATTCGGCCCACCACCACCTTCAGGTGTGACCCACACGATATTCTGGCTTGGGTCTTTGATATCGCAAGTCTTACAGTGCACGCAGTTTTGTGCGTTGATTTGCAAGCGATCTGCGCCTTCGTCGGTTTTCACAAATTCATACACGCCAGCCGGGCAGTAGCGACTTTCTGGTCCAGCGTATTTCGCCAAATTAATATTGACCGGCACGCTGGCGTCTTTTAAGGTCAGATGGATAGGCTGATCTTCGGCGTGATTGGTGTTGGAGATAAATACGGAAGACAAGCGATCAAAAGTCAGTTTGCCGTCTGGCTTAGGATAGTTGATCGGTGTGAACTCGGAAGCAGGGCGCAAGCAAGCGTGATCTGGTGTCGAGTGACGCAGAGTCCATGGCGCTTTACCACGCAATAACACTTGATCTAACCAGACGAATGGCGAGCCATAGGCACCTTTTTTCAAGAGATTCTTTACATTGCGTGCGGTGTGTAATTCTTCATGTAACCAGGATGCTTCAAATGCGCTTGTGTAGGCAGTCAATTCATCATGTTGACGCTCTGCACCCTATGCCTCAAATGCAGCGGTGGCAGCCAGCATGCCGGTTTTAATCGCAGCATGGCTGCCCTTGATACGGCTCATGTTCAAGAAGCCTGCATCACAGCCGATTAATGCACCGCCCGGGAAAGTCAATTTAGGCAGCGATTGCAAGCCACCCGCAGTGATTGCACGGGCGCCGTAAGAAATACGTTTGGCACCTTCGAAGAAACCACGAATTGTTGGATGAGTTTTGAAACGCTGAAACTCTTCAAATGGTGAGATGTAGGGGTTTTCGTAAGCGAGTCCGACGACATAGCCCACCGCCACTTGATTGTTTTC
>CAYXJI010000113.1:2424-6262 GCA_964465175.1 uncultured Burkholderiaceae bacterium
ATACAAGAATGAGCCAGCATAATCGCTCATCATAGGCCAGCCAGTGGTGTGTACGACGAGACCTGCTTGATGTTTGGACGGATCGATTTCCCACAATTCTTTGATACCGATGCCGTAGGACTGCGGGTCTTTATCTTTGTCTAGCGCATATTTAGCAATCATTTGCTTGCCAAGATGGCCGCGCGCACCTTCGGCGAATAGGGTGTATTTTGCGTGTAATTCCATGCCGATCTGAAAGGCGGGTGAGGCTTCACCTTCACGGTTGACGCCCATATTCCCAGTCGCTACGCCTTTGACTGAGCCATCTTCATTGAACAAGACTTCGGCGGCCGCAAAACCAGGGAAAACTTCCACGCCCAAGGCCTCGGCTTGTTGCGCTAACCAGCGTGTGACATTCGCTAGAGAAACGATGTAGTTGCCTTCGTTATGAAAGCATTTTGGCACTAACCAATTGGGTGTTTTGAAGGCGCTGTTTTCGGTCAATACATAGATGCGATCTTCGGTGACAGGGGTATTGAGCGGAGCACCAAGTTCTTTCCAATTTGGAAAAAGTTCAGTCAAGGCAATCGGGTCCATAATCGCACCAGACAGAATATGGGCGCCCGGTTCGCCGCCTTTTTCCAGTACCACGACTGAGACTTCCTTGCCGCTTTCTGCTGCCAGTTGTTTGAGTTTGATCGCCGCTGATAAACCAGCAGGGCCGCCACCGACGATGACGACGTCATATTCCATCGCATCACGAGGACCGTATTGTTCTAATAATTGTTGAGAGGTAGTCATAATTCTTAGGGCTTTCCAAATTGAAGGCGAAATTTGCTAAATGCGTTAGAAGCGATCCACGATCTTATGGGCACTCACGCAAATGTGCAAGGCGATCCACTAGTGGTGGATTTCTAATGCCTTTCTGTTGTTGTATTTCGAATTGTTATTGGCTGAGATTATCCCAGATTTTTGGGCGCTTGCCTGTAAGCTAATTTGGGCGTGAGAAGTAAAAGTGTTTGAAATAGAGGATTTTCCTTGAAAATGCATCCCGTAGAAAGCGCTAGCAAGTTCAATCTCCCAATGTCATCTTGATTGCGGGTATGATTCGACCCAAGCGGAAATTGCTTTATGCTGAGGTTTTTATTCGTTTGCGGCGCTAGCGGTGTAAATGCTAGTGGCAAATTTTAGTAGTAAGTGAGAACGATTATCTGATCACAATTTAGTTGGAGATAGACATGGGAATAGAAGTAAATTTTGAAGGCAAAGTTGCCCTCATTACTGGTGCATCAAGCGGCTTGGGTGCACGTTTTGCGAAAGTATTGGCGATGGCAGGTGCGCAGGTGGTATTGGCATCACGTCGGATTGATCGACTAAAAGAATTGCGCGCAGAAATTGAAGCTGAGGGCGGCGCAGCGCATGTGGTGGCTTTGGATGTGACGGATTATGCTAGTATCAAATCAGCGATTGCGCATGCAGAAACTGAAGCCGGTCCTATCGATATCTTGATTAATAATTCTGGCGTATCGACGCAACAAAAGCTCGTCGATGTGACGCCCGAAGATTATGCTTTCGTGATGGATACCAATCAGCGCGGTGCTTTTTTTGTCGCCCAAGAGACCGCGAAACGCATGATTACGCGCTATAAAGGCGATCATAAAAAGCAGCATCGCATTATCAATATTTCTTCCGTCGCCGGCTTGCGCGTGATTCCGCAATTAGGGATTTACTGCATGAGTAAAGCGGCAGTCGTGCACATGACCAAAGCGATGGCAGTGGAGTGGGGTAAATTCGGCATTAATGTCAACGCGATCTGTCCAGGTTATATAGAGACCGAAATTAATGAAGATCACTTTAGAACTGAGCAAGGGCAAAAGCTGATTGAAATGCTGCCACGCAAGCGGGTCGGTACTCCAGAAGATTTGGATGGGTTATTGCTCTTATTGGCGGCCGAGGAATCGCGCTTTATCAACGGTGCGATTGTGTCTGCCGATGATGGATTGAGTGCTTCTTAGCTAGTTGCTTGTCATGAATAAAAAATGCCCGATCTTTTAAGTCGGGCATTTTTTTGTTGTAGACGAATTGAATTAACTGATGCGCAGTAATTTATTAATTAGTTCACTAGAAGTCGTCGCTTTAAGCTTTTTCATTAACTTGGCTCTATGCATTTCTACTGTGCGTGGACTGAGGTTTAAATTACGGGCGATCATTTTGCTGGTTTGCCCATCCACTAATAGCGCGGCAATTTCGCGTTCTCTCGTTGATAATTCCTGCGAGACTTTGCGTTTGGCGCTCAAATCATCAAAAGTCCAAATGCCTTCAGCATGCACATCATTGACATGCAAAGAACGCCCCGTGACGTGGCACCAAAATAATTCTTGATTGGCGCGTTTCATAATGCGTTCGTCTGAATACGATCCTGTCGCATTGATGATAGGCACGATACGAGCGCCTGTTCGTTCAAATTCGTCTGAACTCGGGTACAAGACTAAGAAAGATTGCCCAAGGAGTTCATCCTGAGTGTAGCCAAACATCGCCGCCAAAGCCTGATTGCAAGCGCTGATGCGCCGATTTTGCGAGACGCACATACCGATAGGCGCCAATTCAAAGATGTTGGCAAAGTCGATAGGATGGGCAATAGGCATAGCGCGAAAAAAATGAGAAATGAGTAAGTAGGACTGAATACGATGGCAAGCGGCATAGAATACAATGAAGCGCGGTTTCTGGCGAGCATAGCGACAACTTAGTTGCAGCTTTTCATCAGAGCGATTGTAGGAGGAAAAAGCTTAAACCTCGCAACACTGAGGCACAGGGACGCAGAGAAAAAGCAAGAGAAGTGCATCAATGATTAATCAATTTCATGTAGTAGTTCTACGGTATTGCATTCGCTGGCATAGCGCACTATGCTTGATTTTTTTGACCACCTAAAAAGGAGACGTATGAATAAGCTTTATCCTGATGCCGCGTCGGCACTGGCTGATATAGTCAAAGATGGTCAAACCATTGCCGTCGGTGGCTTTGGTTTGTGTGGTATTCCCGAAGCGCTGATCGCCGCTTTGCGCGATAGTGGTAAGACGAATTTGACCGCGATTTCGAATAATGCGGGTGTCGATGGTTTTGGTTTAGGTCAATTGCTCACGACTCGTCAAATCACCAAAATGATTTCTTCTTACGTTGGTGAAAATAAAGAATTTGAACGCCAATATCTGGCCGGTGAATTGCAATTGGAATTCACGCCACAAGGCACTTTGGCAGAAAAGCTGCGTGCAGGCGGTGCTGGCATTCCTGCATTTTTCACCAAAACGGGCGTCGGCACCATCGTTGCTGAAGGCAAAGAAGTGCGTGAATTTGACGGCGAACAATACGTGATGGAACGCGCGCTGGTGGCAGACGTGTCTCTGGTGAAAGCGTACAAAGCGGACAAAGCAGGCAATCTGGTGTATCGCAAAACCGCGCGCAATTTTAATCCCAATGTCGCGATGGCCGGCAAGATTACGATTGTTGAAGTTGAACACTTAGTCGAGATTGGCGAGATCGATCCGGATGAAGTGCACACACCAGGTATCTACGTGCATCGTATCGTTGTCAATGCAAATCCAGAAAAACGCATAGAACAACGCACCGTAACGCCTAGCTAATCACAGAAGAAAGAGGACATCATCATGGCATGGAATCGTGACGAAATGGCTGCACGTGCAGCGCAAGAATTACAAGATGGTTTTTACGTGAATTTGGGAATCGGTCTGCCGACTTTGGTGGCAAATCATGTACCTAGTCACATGGACGTGTGGTTGCACTCTGAAAATGGTTTGCTTGGTATCGGACCTTTCCCGACCGAAGATCAGGTCGATCCTGATTT
>CAYXJI010000113.1:6272-10295 GCA_964465175.1 uncultured Burkholderiaceae bacterium
TTTCCCTTTGCAGATGAGGTAGACACAGATTTGATTAATGCAGGTAAACAAACCGTAACAACCTTGGCAGGCTCTTCGATTTTTAGCTCTGCTGACTCATTCGCTATGATACGCGGCGGTAAAATCAATGTGGCGATTTTGGGCGCGATGCAAGTATCCGAAAAAGGCGATCTGGCTAACTGGATGATCCCGGGCAAAATGGTCAAAGGCATGGGCGGCGCGATGGATTTGGTCGCTGGTGTTGGTCGCGTGGTGGTCTTGATGGAGCATGTTGCTAAAGGCGATGCGCACAAGATTTTGAAAGCCTGTAATTTGCCATTAACCGGCGTTGGTGTGGTGGATCGCATCATCACGGATTTAGGCGTGATCGACATCACTGCAGCAGGACTAAAGCTCGTTGAACTAGCGCCGGGCGTGACTAAGGAAGAGATTCAGGCCAAGACAGAAGCGACTATTGATATGAGCGCAGTGGCATAGTTTTGGAGTTACTTCGCTTGGCCTAAAGCGGTATCGTAGGGCAGGTGAAGCCCGCGCTGCTCAGGTGGGCTATGGTCACTTTATGGCGGCGCGGGTTTTTCCCGTTCTACCAATAAGTGACCATAGCCCACTCGCATAAAAGGGGCGCTTTTATTGCGCGACCCAGCCACCATCCATATTCCAAGCGACGCCACGGATTTGTGTGGCGGCATCGCTGCAGAAAAACACCGCTAAGGCACCCAATTGTGCCGGTGTGACAAATTCGCCAGAAGGTTGTTTTTCGGAGAGCAGGGCTTTTTTCGCAGCTTCATTGCTGATGCCATCACGTTCCGCGCGCGCATCGATTTGCTTTTGCACTAAGGGCGTCAGCACAAAACCAGGGCAAATGGCATTGCAAGTGATGGCGGTGTCTGCTGTTTCCAAAGCAGTAGTTTTTGTGAAGCCGATTAAGCCGTGTTTTGCAGCCACATAGGCCGATTTTTGTGCTGACGCGACCAATCCATGCACCGAAGCGATATTGATGATGCGCCCCCAATTTTTTGCGCGCATTGAGGGCAATGCTAAGCGAGTCGTATGGAAGGCCGAGCTTAAATTAATCGCGATAATTGCATCCCATTTTTCAATCGGAAAATCTTCAATCGCGGCAACGTGTTGTATGCCCGCGTTATTCACTAAGATATCGACACCACCAAACTCCGCCTGTGCCTGCGCCATCATGTCGGTGATTTGTGATGGCTGCGTCATGTCAGCGCTCGAGTACATGGTTTTGACTTGAAATTCTTGTTCTATCGCCGTGCGTATTTGCGCAATTTCTTGGGCATCACCAAAGCCATTTAAACAAATGTTCGCACCTTCGGCAGCGAGTGAACGGGCGATTCCCAAGCCAATTCCTGAAGTCGAGCCAGTAACTAGAGCGGTTTTTCCTACAAGTGATCGAGATTGCATGCGGTTTCCTATAAAGAAATCAAAAATAGTGAGAGAAAAAACCTGATTGCAGCGATTTTATGTCAAAGCCTCGGTAAAATGGCAGCTAACTTGTTTAATTTTACAAAGAAATTTTCTATGGCTTTTACTCGTCAATCCGTGCAGTGTATTTCCCCCGCTGGCTTGCATCACATGTCTTATAAGGAATGGGGTGATCCGCGCAATGCCAAGGTCTTAATTTGCGTGCATGGCGTAACGCGTGTGGCTGATGATTTCGATGCATTGGCGCAGGCCCTGGAGGATGACTATCGTATCATTTGTCCCGATGTCGTGGGACGTGGGCAATCTGGCCACTTGTCGAATCCCCAACTCTACCAAATTCCGCAATACGTCAGTGATATGGTGACCTTGTTGGCGCGCGCTAATGCCGTGACTGTTGATTGGGTGGGAACCTCGATGGGAGGTTTGATCGGCATGGTGTTGGCCTCGTTGAAAGATAATTCACTCCGCAAATTGGTTTTGAATGATGTTGGCCCTAGTTTGAATTTTGATGGCTTAAAACGTATTGGCGATTCCATTGCGCAAGATGTGAAGTTTGATACGTTTGATGAGGCCGCGCGATTTATTTGTGATGTTTCGATTTCGTTTGGACCGCACTCTGAGGCGCAATGGCACAAAATTGCTAAGGATGTGCTGATGCAAAATGCCGAAGGAAAATGGGTGCGTCACTACGATTTGAGTCTAGCCATTCCTGTGCAAGCGACCACAGCCGAGCTTGCAGCTATTGGTGAGAAAATGCTGTGGACGGCCTATGATGCCATCACTTGTGACACCTTGTTGGTGCGTGGCGCAGAGTCGGATTTGTTGTCGAAAGCAACTGCGGCGCAGATGCAAGAGCGCGGACCACGTGCACAGGTGGTAGAAATAGCAGGAGTGGGGCATGCACCAACTTTTGTACAGCAGGATCAAATTGCCCTCGTCAAAGAGTTTTTATTGCGCTAGTTTGTTGGCGAATTTTTTTGGAGTTTCATTATGTTGCAACGTTTTCATGTGGGGCCGCGTTTGTCGGAGTATGCGATTTTTAATCGAGTGATTTACCTTGCTGGCCAAGTGCCGGAAGACACCTCGCAAGACATCGTCGGACAGACACAAAATGTGTTGGGGCAGATTGATCGTTTGCTGCTAGAAGCGGGTAGCGATAAATCTCGCATCTTGATGTGCCAAATTTTTATCACTGATATGGCAAACATGGCGGGCATGAATCAAGCATGGGACGCTTGGGTGGCAGAAGCTAATTCTCCACCGCGCGCTACAGTGCAAGCGGCGTTGGCCAATCCGGATTGGTTAGTGGAGATCGTTGTGACAGCAGCGCAAAAATAATATGGTTTCTTTATCAGCGACAATTTCTGAAACAGCTTTGGTCGACGGCTTATCCGAGTCTGACGCGGCACGCGTCATGCAGGCGCTAGCTTTTGTGACGCCGTTCTATGAAGAACATTGCATTTTGACAGAGCAGAATGCATTGCAATTTGTGCTTGGTGTGGCGTCGACTCTGGCCGTGTTGCGAACGGATGCGGATACGCGTATTGCAGGCTTGCTATTTGAATTGTCGGAGGTGAATGCCTTGGCTGCCGCCAAGATAGAAATTAAGTTTGGTAAAGAAATCGCTGAGTTGGTTGCTGGCGTGCGGCGCTTGATGCGCTTGCGCGAGGCGACGCTGACGCAACATGATGTTGGACGTGGTAAGGACGATGCTGAGCGTACCGCCTCGCAGATGGAAGTGCTGCGTAAGATGGTGTTGGCAAATGATATGCGCGTCGTCTTGGTGAGGCTGGCATCGCGCCTGACTAGTTTGCGTTATTTTGCAGAGTGCAAGCGGGATGATGGTGCGGTTCAGCAATTTGCTAGTGAGACCATGGATTTGTACGCGCCTTTGGCGAATCGCCTCGGTGTCTGGCAATTGAAGTGGGAGTTGGAAGATTTATCGTTCCGGTTTTTAGAGCCTGAGCAATACAAGCGCATCGCCAAAATGTTGGAAGAGAAGCGCGTCGAGCGCGAAAGCTTTGTGGTCTCTGCGATTGCTCGTTTAGAAAGTGAGTTGGCGGCGGTTGATGTGAAAGCAGAGGTCAGTGGTCGACCTAAGCACATCTTTAGTATTTGGAAAAAGATGAAGGGCAAGAAAGTCGACTTTGACGAGCTCTATGATGTGCGAGCGTTTCGCGTGATTGTCGATGACATTAAAGATTGTTATACCGTATTGGGTATCTTGAATAATCTGTGGACGCCGATTCCTAAAGAATTTGACGACTATATCTCTCGCCCCAAAGCCAATGGCTATAAGTCATTACACACGGTTGTGATCGTGGATGATGGTCGTCCCTTGGAGGTGCAAATTCGCACTAAGGAAATGCACCAGTTTTCAGAGTTTGGTGTGGCAGCGCATTGGCGCTACAAAGAATCCGGTGGGTCGAATTTTTCTGCGCATGAGTACGATGAAAAAATCGCTTGGCTGCGTCAGCTTTTGGCGTGGAAAAATGAAGTGTCTGATGTGGTGGTGGATCAAGAGCAGTTGCAGCGCGAATGGGTAGAAAAAGTCAAAGCTGCGACCTTAGACGATAGGAT
>CAYXJI010000114.1:0-1573 GCA_964465175.1 uncultured Burkholderiaceae bacterium
TTAATATCGAAGACATCGCAAAACAGGATTGAGTAGACGTAGATCGGGGGGGGGCGCTGGAAAGGCGCTCTTTGCTTAGCAATTCCCTATTTGCAATGCTCGAGCTCAAAACAAAAAAGCCGTTGAAAAATCAACGGCTTTCGTGAGTAATGCTTGAGATCGTTACGACTAAAACTACTTATAATGCTGGTGCCCACGGAGGGACTCGAACCCCCACACCCGAAGGCACATGGACCTGAACCATGCGCGTCTACCAATTCCGCCACGTGGGCAACGAAAGCGAGAATTATAAAGTAATGCGAGCCAAAGTCAATGTATTTAGGGGCGAGCGAATGGGTTTCGCAAGTTAGATTTGATAAACACTGCTATATATTTTTGGTGTAACCCGATAAACTAGCTACCTATTTCGTTGGCCTACTTGCCTACAAAATTTTACTTTATTTACGTTGATTTATTTTTCCATCTGAAGAGATTCTACAGCCTTGAACAAACATCTTTATCCTATTCCCAGCCGCGAGGACATACTCGGCGTTTTACGTACGTCTAAGACTGCATTGAAGGCCTTATCTATTGCGAAAAAATTAGGTGTAAAACCTGAGGAGATCGACGGTATGGCAAAAAGACTGAAAGCGATGGAACGCGAAGGTCAGGTTAAACAAGACGCCGGTGGCAATTTTTCTGCCTTAGTGCAAGAAAATTTAATCGTAGGCAAGGTCAGTAGTCATCGTGATGGTTATGGTTTTCTAACGCCTGATGATGGTAGCCCTGATTTGTTTTTGCCTGAACGCGAAATGGCACGCATTTTGAATGGCGATCGCGTAACTGCGAAGGTGGTTGGCACTGATCGAAAAGGTCGCTTAGAAGGCAGTGTGACGGAAATCTTGGAACGTGCCAACACACACATTATTGGCCGCTTGATCAATGAAAATGGTGTTTGGCTGATCGCCCCCGAAGACAATCGCATTAGTCAAGATATTTTGTTGGCAGGAACGCCGGGCAAGGCAAAAGCGGGTCAAGTCGTTAGCGTAGAATTGATTGAGCAGCCCACCAAATATTCCCAAGCGGTAGGAAAAGTGGTTGAAATTCTGGGTGAAATTGATGATCCCGGCATAGAAATTGAAATTGCCGTGCGTAAGTTCGGCGTGCCTCATGAATTTTCCGCTGCTGCGAAACGTGCTGCTGAAAAATTACCCTTCGATGTAAGTGCCAAGGATTTGGAGGATCGTGTCGATCTACGCGATATTCCTCTAGTGACTATCGATGGTGAAGATGCGCGAGATTTTGATGATGCTGTGTATTGCGAGCCAGTCAAAATCGGTCGGCAAAAGGCGTATCGTTTATTGGTAGCGATTGCTGACGTCAGCCACTATGTGAAGCCCAATGATGCAATCGATGAAGATGCTTTGTTGCGCAGCACATCGGTGTATTTCCCGCGGCGCGTGATACCCATGCTGCCAGAAAAATTGTCTAATGGCTTGTGTTCTCTGAATCCAAACGTCGATCGCTTGACCTTAGTCTGCGATATGCTTATCTCTATGGATGGAGAAGTCACCGCCTATCAATTTTATCCGGC
>CAYXJI010000114.1:1583-4515 GCA_964465175.1 uncultured Burkholderiaceae bacterium
TGCGCGATTTACCTATACCGAAGTGGCGGCTATTCTTGGTAATACCAAAGGGCCGGAAGCGAATAAGCGCCTGACCTTAGTGCCGCACTTACTCCATCTCTACGAATGCTTCCAAGTTTTATTGAAAGCACGTCATCGTCGTGGTGCGATCGATTTTGAAACGACAGAAACGTATATCGTCGCTAATGCGGCGGGCAAGATCGAAAAGATTTTGCCGCGCACCCGCAATGATGCGCATAAATTGATTGAAGAATGCATGTTGGCGGCGAATGTTTGCGCTGCTGGTTTGTTGGCTGAGTTTGAACACCTAGGCGTGTACCGTATTCATGCAGGACCAACCAAAGAAAAACTAACCCAAGTTAGAAATTTTTTGCGTCAAGTGGGTTTGAATTTGATGGGTGGCGATACTCCATCTGCTTCCGATTATGCGCAATTAATGGAACGTATCAAAGGTCGACCCGATTCGCAATTATTGCAAACGATGCTATTGCGTTCTATGCAGCAAGCAGTGTATAGCCCAGACAATATCGGTCATTTTGGCTTATCGTATGATGCCTATGCCCATTTCACGAGTCCAATTCGACGCTATCCTGATTTACTCACGCACCGCGCTATTAAGGCAATTTTGCTGGGTAAGAAGTATGAGCCCAAAGGGATAGACACTAGCGTTTTGAATACCAGCGTGTCGAATGCCGCACGCAAACAAATGGCAGTGGATCGTGCTGCTGGTAAAGAGCGAGTGCAAAAAGAAGCGACGATTTGGGACATGCTTGGTACCCATTGTTCTGCCAATGAGCGCCGTGCAGATGAGGCATCGCGCGATGTTGAGGCTTGGCTGAAATGCTATTACATGAAGAGTAAGTTGGGTGAAGAGTTCACCGGTACCATATCGGGTGTTACGCAATTTGGCTTGTTTGTACAATTGGACGAAATGTTTGTGGAAGGCTTGGTGCACATTACCGAGCTGGGGGCGGACTATTTTCAATTCGACGATGCGCGTCATGAGCTGCGCGGTGAGCGCAGTGGTAAGCGTTATCAATTGACTGATAAAGTCAAGGTGGTGGTCAGTCGGGTTGATATCGATGCACGTAAAATCGATCTTTCTTTGGCGACCAGTGCCGTGCCAAATCGATTTCCAAAAACACGTGAATTTGAAGAAGTGACCGAATCACGTCAAGCAAAACGTGTGACGAGTGCGAAAGCTGGACGTATTATCGATACTGAAAAGCCAGCGGCTATTCACAAGGCAAAAGTTCGTCAGGAGCCAGCGGTTTATGCCGAGACTGCGCCAAGTAAAACTAAGCGCAAAAAAGTTTCCGTTGCTGCGACTCGTGCGGAACGTAAAGCAAAGACCGTACAGCCAGCCCGAAAAAAACGCTAAGCAGATTTGTAAGTAGTAAGTAATTTAAATACCTAAAAAGAAGTGAGCAATGAAAAGTAAAATGATTTTCGGTTTCCATGCCGTGACCTCCCGCATTCGTCATGAAGCATCATCGGTAGAAGAAATCTATGTCGATAATGATCGCTCAGATCGTCGTATGCAAGAATTGATTCATGCGGCTAAATCTGCGGGCATCCGCATCATCCAAACGGATGATCAGCGTCTTTCCAATATCGTTGGCACTCGGCGTCATCAAGGCGTCGTAGCCAAGGCTGGCGAGCTTTCATTGGCGCGTAATTTAGATGAATTGCTCGATGCGATAGAAGGACCGCCTTTGTTGTTGATTTTGGATGGTATTACCGATCCACATAATTTAGGTGCTTGCTTGCGCGTCGCGGATGGCGTTGGCGCCCATGCGGTAATTGCCCCCAAAGATCGCGCCGTAGGATTGAATGCGACTGCCGAAAAAGTGGCGAGTGGGGCAGCTGAAACGGTTCCTTACATCACCGTCACCAATTTGGCACGTACGATACGTGAATTGAAAGAGCGTGATATTTGGATTATCGGCACTTCCGATGACGTAGAAAAAACCATTTACGATGTTGATTTCAAAGGCGGTATCGCCATTGTGATGGGCAATGAAGGCGAAGGTATGCGTCGCTTGACCCGTGAAAATTGCGATATGTTGGTGCAAATTCCTATGTTGGGTTCAGTGGAAAGTTTGAACGTTTCGGTGGCATCGGGTGTTTGTCTTTACGAAGCGCGTCGTCAGCGCATCGCTATCGCTGCGCAGTAATTTTTCTGGCCTATGTTTAAGCAATTGCGCGAAGATATCGCGAGCATTATTCAACGTGACCCCGCTGCCCGTAATACCTGGGAGGTGATTACTTGTTATCCAGGCTTGCAGGCGATTGTTATGCATAGCTGGTCGCAGTGGTGCTGGAATCATGGAATGAAGTGGTTAGGGCGCTTCATAGCACATCTAGCACGCATTTTTACCGGGATTGAGATTCACCCTGGTGCGACGATAGGGAAGCGCGTGTTCATCGATCATGGTTTTGGTGTCGTGATCGGTGAAACCGCTGTGGTCGGTGACGATTGTACGATCTATCAAGGCGTTACTTTAGGCGGGACTTCATTGACAAAGGGCGCAAAACGTCATCCTACTTTAGAGCCGGGTGTAATTGTTGGCGCGGGTGCTAAAGTGTTGGGGGGCTTTACCATAGGTGCAGGTGCCAAGATAGGTTCCAACTCTGTCGTGATCAAACCCGTTCCCGCTGGTGCAACTGCGGTCGGTAATCCTGCTCACTTGGTGAAGTCAGGGCATGAAGCTAGTGTTGCGGCCGACTCCGCTGGTTTTAGCGCCTATGGCTTAAGCGCTAACGGTGATGACCCGATTTCAAAAGCCTTCCGCCAATTAACGGAACACGTTTGTTGTCAGCAAGAGCAAATTGAAAAACTGCGCGCAGCAATTCAGATTGCAGGCATCGTGTGCGAAAAATCCTTAGATCAAAAGCGCATTGATGCTGAGGAAATTTCTCAATTGGTGGA
>CAYXJI010000114.1:4538-7635 GCA_964465175.1 uncultured Burkholderiaceae bacterium
TAGCGCACACTTAATTGCCGCTTAGCTGCCTGCTTGGCATTCAAACGTAATATCGATAAATTGTAAGCTGCCATCCGCATCGAGTCGCAGAAAGCCGCCGCGTTGCTCTGTGATGTGCTCACAATCCCAGTCCGGCAGTACATAGCGCGTGGCGTAAGTTTCTGTGTGTATTGCGTTGCGATGGGTGTGGCCGTGGATGAGCGTTGCCCCTGGATATTCTTGGCACAATACAGAGACGGCGGTTTGATTAACATCCATGATCGCCATGGTTTTATTTTTTTGCTCCTGGCTACTAGCCTTGCGCATACCTTCGATGATTGCTTTTCTTTCGCTCAATGCTTTGCTGAGAAACTGTGTTTGCCATTCGCTACGTCTTACCATGGCACGAAATGCCATGTAGTCTAGGTCATCTGTACATAAGGCATCGCCGTGTGAGATCAGTAGGTGCCGTCCCGCTAACACGAGCTCGCTAGGATCGTTTAAAAGTTGCACCCCTGTTTGACGCGCAAAATCCTCACCGACTAAAAAGTCTCGATTTCCTGCAATCCAAAATAGTTTTACGCCCGCTTCACTGACGGCATGTAAGGCATCGACAATCTTTTGATTGTAAGGTGATACATCATCGTCGCCCGCCCAATATTCAAAGAGATCGCCCAACAAAAATACCTGTTCCGCTTGCAAGGCATGATCCTGTAGGAAATTGAGAAAACACCTTGTTGTGCGTGGCAGCGCATCGCATAAATGCACATCCGAAACAAAAAGCGCAACCGCCTTGGCTTGCGCTTTTTGATTTGAAAGGAGCTGCTCAGATGGCTTAATCATGAAGGTAATGTCATCAATCTAAACGTGCAGAATTTAGACGATTTCAGCTTTTTCGATAATGATATTTTCGACCGGAACATCGGCGAACATGCCAGAACGCGTTGTGTTAGAAGCGGAAATATTATCGACAATATCCTTGCCTTCACTCACTTCACCGAACACGCAGTAGCCCCAGCCATCTTGACCAGGGCTGTTGAGGAATTCGTTATTGACCGTGTTGATAAAGAATTGTGCGGAAGCTGAATGCGGATCACTGGTGCGTGCCATAGCTACGCTGTACGGCACATTTTTTAAGCCGTTTTTCGCTTCGTTTTCGACGGGAGGATTGGTCGGTTTTTGTTTCATGCCGATTTCAAAACCACCACCTTGTATCATGAATCCACGAATGACGCGGTGAAAAATAGTGCCTGCATAATGCCCTGCTTCGACATAGGCAAGAAAATTCGCCACCGTCTTCGGTGCCTTGTCTGCATGGAGTTCGATTTTGATGTTGCCGAGATTGGTAGTGAGCAAGACTGCCATAGTAGACCTTTAAAAAATGGATGACGCATTGTAACTGAAACTAGCTTAGAAAATGCCACAGTAGCTACGCTACTTTGCGACGATTCTCTGCTTTAGCCTCTCTTCATTTAATAAACTATTTGATTAATTTGACTGAAATAATTGTGATAGGTTTGGTCGGTACATTTTTATAAATGCTGACATCAGTGACCGCCGCAGATTTGATTTTTTCGACCACTTCCCAGCCCTCAATTACTTTGCCGAAAGGGGTATAGCCAGCAGCGAAAACTAATGCGCGCGAACGCGGTAGGGTAATTGGATCGCCGTTCTTCATGACTTGCACTGGGTCACCATCCGGTAGGGCTTGATAATTCAAAAAATCGTTGTTGTTCACGTTGATATAGAACTGTGCTCGGGCTGAATGTGGGTCTGCAGTGCGCGCCATCGCGATGGTACCCATATCATTTTTCAAGCCTTGTTCGAAGGCCATTTTTGCTTCTGATACGACAGGTTTCTCGGTCGCCTTTTCTTTCATCGCGCTATCCATACCGCCACCTTGAATCATGAAGTTATCGATGACGCGGTGGAAGATGGTTTTGTTGTAGTGTCCTTTTTTGACGTAACGCAAAAAATTCTCTACCGTTTTTGGTGCTTTTTCTGGGTACAGCTCTAAGACGATATCGCCCATCGAGGTTTTTATGTTTACTTTCGGGAGCTCTTGGGCGTGCACCGAAGCATTGATGAGTAAGCCTGTGCATAGGCTCAAGGCTGTAATGGCAATGCCTTTGACATTGTCTTTGAATCTCAAATACAGTGCAGATTTCATATTGTGCTTCCTAGTTAAATTGAGTAAAAATCAACTGCCGGTTTTCTCTTGCTTGATGAGCCACTTGCCGTCTTGTTTTACCATCAGCAGCGTTTTTCTACTGCTGGCGACGAGCGCTCCTGATTGATAATTTTGCCTGAATTTTACGGTTGCCGTGTTGCCGTCGACCGTTATCGTTGGTTTATCCAGTTTTACCGTAATTTTGTTTTTTCCTTCAATGCGAGAGCGACGTTCTTCCATCCACGATTTTCTTGATTCACCATTTGGTGTCTGGAAATCTTTTGCATAGTGGGCTAAATAGGCCTTTGTATTCTTTTCACTCCAAACACTGACCCAGCGTTCTACCGCTTTCATGACTTCCTTATGCGCGGCGCTTGCGACTTTCTCATTGTTGTTTTTGACTGATTTTTCTGGTGTTATTTCTACGGCGGTTTGTACTTTTAATTGCGCAGTTTTTGCGACAACGGTTTGACTCGTGCTTGCCGGTGACTTGGCTATGTCAATGTCAAGACGAGTTCCTGCAATTAAATTGTTTTCTTCAAAAATGATGCGCCATTGTCCCGATTCTTTGCCCCAATATTGTTTACGCTTAAGACTAGAAATGCCGCGACTGGTAGCGATATCTTGAATAAAGCTTGCCACTAAAATTTCCTCGCGTCCTGGGTATTTGAATTGGGAAACGTCACGTAATTTAATCGCATGATCTGGCATGCCAGTGACGCCTAGCGTCTGTTTTTGCAACCAATTCCCCAAACCTTCGTTGAGGTTATTTTTAAAGTTTTTGCTGTAATGGCGCGCCAAAACATTGGGGTTGGCAGTGACAAAATCCGTGCGCCAAACGTCTAATAATTTTCGTGCAGCTAGTTTTTCTGCAGTCCAATTTGCGCGATTGATAAATTCGATGCGCTCGCTAATGATCACGGGAGTCTTTGCAATATCGACGGTCGC
>CAYXJI010000114.1:7645-10286 GCA_964465175.1 uncultured Burkholderiaceae bacterium
CAGCCGTCAGAGGCAAGCGGTGCGCGGCTGTAATTATTTTGTGGAACGCCATGTAGCCAAATCCCGGATCCGCCACGTCCGTTTAATTTATCCCATTCATTGGGATAGTTTAAGGGGAGCGCACCTGGGCCATAAAAGTCTGGCAGTTTGGCACCCGGAAGTCTAGTCGTTATGTAATACACACCAAGCGGCGTACGCTGATCGCCTTCTTTAAATTTATCAATGCCTAATTTGCCCTGGCTGACATAATAATCGCTCACTAGCGTTGGAATACCTGCGATGTTTTCATAGAGAAAAATACGTGCTCGTTTTGCGTCCATGACTAAGGCATAGCGCTGCTCTTCGCTCATCTGCAATAGGACGTTTGGAATCAGGTCTCTTTGTGGCCGCTCCGTAATAGCGCGAATACGCGCTTGCGCTTCATCGTGTAGATCTTTCAGCTTGTCATTTGGTGCACCGTTGGCGGCGCCGAAACGATTAACAGGGCGTGTTCGCATGGCGATCAAGTCACCGCGAATCAGATGGCCTAACTGAAAATTGGGATAAGCCGTGAGCAAAGCGTCAATCTTAATTTGCGCTTTTTCTAATTCATTGTTGGCTAAATGTTGATAGACTTGAATGAGACTTAAATCGGGATTCGGTCCAGTTTTCGTCGAAAGGAAGCTATTCTTGTCAGGCGGAATAGTGGAATTGTTATTCGACCATGCATGTACATTGGTTGTGAAAAGTAAGGGTAGGGCTATGATGACATGGATTGACGCTGTTCCAATGAGCCTTCGCATTGAAACAGCACGACTTAAAGATAAAAACATTAGCTGCCCGAGCGTTCCTGCTTAATTAACCACTTACCCTCTTGTTTGCTAAAAACCAGTACTTTTCTGCTGGTAGAAGTTAAACGATCTGAACTATAAAATTGTTTGAACTTGATTGTGGCAGAGTTACCGTCAACATTGATATTGACATCCTCCACACGGACACTGATCTTTCCTTTACCCTCGATGCGTGATCGGCGGTCTTCAGCCCATGCGCTTCTGGATTCGCCTTTCGGCGTCTGAAAGTCTTTCGCGTAAAAACTCAAATATTTGCTAACCTCGCGATTACTCCATGCTTTGGACCATGAGTCCACGATGTTTTGCAGTGCATCCTTGTCGCTCGTGGCAGCACTATTCGCATTTGCCTTGGCACTTGATGGAGCGCTTGCAGTTTTCGTTTCAACCGGCTTCGGTGGAATGGCGGCGGCAATGGGTGAGGCTGGCAAAGTGGCGATGGGTGTTGGGCTAGCCGCTGTTTTAGGATTGGTGCCACCAGTGGTATTGCCAATTAAATTTTTCACCAGATTTAATTTTAATTTCGCCGTGGAGTTACCTGAATCCAATTGCAGCGCTTTGTCATAGGATTGACTTGCCAATTTGGCATAAACATCACCTAGATTTTCGTGCGCAGTGCCATAAGTTGGATTGGTTCGAATGGCCATCTCCAGCGCAGTGCTTGCTTTCAAATATTGACCGTTAGATGCGTACAGAACTGCTAAGTTATTGTAAGGCTCTGGTAGTTCTGGATAGTCATCTGTTAGTTTGGTGAAAATAACAATGGCGTCATTGGCCTTATTTTGCTCAGTCAAAATGATGCCCTTGAGAAAGCGCATTTGCGCGTCTTTTGGGCGCTGACCTAAAACAGCATCAATCTTCTTCAGTGCTTCGTTGAGCTGCCCAGCCTTGTATAACTTGCTGGCGTCACTGGCATCATCCGCAAAGCTAAGAGCAGGAAGTAGGCCATTGAGTAAAATCACTGCGATACCTGAGGCAAATGCGTGTTTTATGGAGTGTCGCATAATGTAATTAAGTGTCTTTTCTATTAATTTTATGAGGCGTACTAAGCGAATTTTTTTGCTGTTCGAGCACGCTGAAGTTACTTGTTCATCAGATCAGGCGCAATCTTAACAAATAATCCTGCTAGTGCGTTGCAGATATTGCCCAACTAAGGTGAAAAAGCAGCATTCTATTGTTGTTTTAGTGGAAATGTCATTTGAAGTGCTGAAGCCTCAAAAAAAAGGCCAAATTTTTTGCTTGGGAATTCATTGCATGGAACATGAATTCGTATCAAATTGAGGAGATTTATTGCTTTAAATGCTAGTAAATTTCCATGGTTAAATAGGTTTTTATGCTTAGTTCATTCATTTTAAAGGCGAGAAAATAGTCTTTTCAGAATCATTATCATGTAAAATCGGCGGCTTTCCTTTTAATTGGAACTCGCTTTTCTCGGTATATAGGCGAAAGGCTCATGCTAACAAAAGGCGGAAAAAGCCGTTTGTTCGTTTCTCTTTGTAATACGGAAGATCAATAAAAATGCGTAAAAATAGTCAAGTCCGTAACGAAGAGTTGCATGTTCCAGCGTACTGGGAAGAGGCTAAACTAGATCTGATGAAGCGTGATCGAATTTTGCGTAAATTAATCCCTCTATTTGGCGATCTTTATTTGCTCGGTAGAGATGATCCATTTACAACTTTGACGCGTTCTATTATTGCCCAGCAAATTTCTGGCGTTTCAGCAAATGCCTTATGGGAAAGTTATTTAAAAATTTGTCCCAAATCAACACCCGAGCAAGTTATTTCAATGGGTAAAGAAAAATTATTATCTAGCGG
>CAYXJI010000115.1:0-1848 GCA_964465175.1 uncultured Burkholderiaceae bacterium
ATTATAGCGACCAGACAAGCTCAGATTATCACTGTCACTCAATGCATAGTCCAGACCTAGCGCAGCACTCTCGACATGGCGTCGGACAAATACGGTTGAATTTTGGATCTCTTGTCCTGCTGTACCGTTAACGGGATTTTGCCAATCGACGGTCGACTGACGAATTTTTAAGTTACCGTCACGCCTATCCGCCAAGTTACCATGCAAGCTAAGATCGCCTTGCGTCATGTCACCCGAGACAGCGAGGTTACGCAATCCTTCATCGGCGGCACTTCCTCGTATTTGTGCGCGCGCACCGGGCTTACGGTCTCGCTTCAAAACAATATTAATAATCGCACCGCCATTCGCGTTGTACGCGGCAGAAGGATTCGTGATGACTTCAACGCTCGCAATGTCGGCGCCACTCATGGTCTGCAGCCCCACGACTTGCTGATCGCCGGACATCATCGCCGTCGGTTTACCATCGATAAGGATCGTGACCTGAGCGTTTCCTGTGACGGAGATTTTGCCATCCGCCATCACCGCAACCTGCGGCAGTGATTGCAACACGTCTTGGGCAGTGCCGTTTGCCGCCCGTACCGAGTTAGAAACCTCATGCACGAGCTTGTCGACCTTTTTCACCACATCCGCTTTTTGCCCCGTCACAGTTACCGTCGACATCGGCGGCTCTTGGGCGCGCAATTTTGTCGGTAGCATGACACATCCGATCAGGATGGCGCCCAGTGTCACTCTAAACAATGTATTTTCTTTCCGCTGAAATGATCTCGTGTCTTACTATCGCCCGACTCTGGGTGAGCGCAAGCTTACTTATTGGCTACTAGGAAGTCGGATGAGTTCTCTGAGTAGGATATGCATGGACATTTTTAAATTCACGTTTTTTGGTGGAATGGGACGCAAAAACCATTTTTCGTACAAAGTATCGATCTCACCGGCGAGCATCATGCGGCCCAGCTCCGTGTTAATCATTTTTTTAAACTTTGGATCTTCCGCTAGCAAAATGCCATAGCCCGACGCCGAGATAGGGCTACCAGAAACCATCCACCCATTCGGGTTCGCACTTTCTTCTTTGGCGAAATACAGCAACACATCCTGCGATAGATAAGCATCGGCCTTCGAACTGGTCAATATTTTTTGAGAGTCGACGTGATCCACACCTTCAATCACTTTGAGTTTCAAAAGACTCAACTCACCACTCGTTTGAATTTGTTTAAAGGTCGATGTTCCCTTGGTCGCCACCACCGTTTTTCCTTTAAGGTCGGGCCATTTGAGGATACCGGAATCAGAACGCACCAACATGCGGGTCGTGGTAAAAAAGTAGGGGATAGAAAAATCAAATTCCTTTTCGCGTTCTGGTGTATTAGAAGTGGTGCCGCATTCCATATGCACCTCGCCCTTGGCGATGCGCGTGAAACGGGTGTCCGTATCCACCGGCACATAATTGACTTTGAGCTTGGGGAGTTTTAATTCTTTTTTGATGGCCTCAGCGACTTTGTCGCAAATATCGATGGCGTAACCAATCGGCTCCTTGCCCTTGACGATATAAGAAAAAGGCGGCGTCTTGTCGCGATAAGCGATGGTGAGCGTTTGCTTTCCTTTGATATCAGCTAACACGTCGGCATAGCAAGAAGCGGCCATGCTTGCGCCCAAAAGTAAACCTAAAGTAGAGCCAAAGATTCTCGATGATAGTTGCATGTCAATCTCCCAAAAAGCGCAATGAACATAACATTAAACCACATAACTTGAACGAAAAAGTCCACCTCGCAGGCTCTAGTTGGGTGAATGTTGCATCAGCGATAAAGCGCGCAACCCATGCGCAGCCCAATTTCAGTGCTACGCGATGCATTCTAT
>CAYXJI010000115.1:1948-10254 GCA_964465175.1 uncultured Burkholderiaceae bacterium
ATAAAGCGCGCAACCCATGCGCAGCCCAATTTCAGTGCTACGCGATGCATTCTATGTGTCAAATCCTAAGGGAAATTCTGGCGTATACCAAGATGATAGGTCAACTTAGTGAGCAATTTATGGCGTGCTGTTGATTGGATGGATAGGCAAATGCAACACGGATTTTTTGATAAGTAGTCGAAAGAAATAAGCAATAACGCCCTATGCGTAGGAGAGTTTAGCGATCTTTCACGAAACCCTAGCTTTCCAATACCGGTCTATCCATGCTTCATGCGTGGGCATCGTCGCGACGGCTTGTGCCAGCGTGGTGCGGGTTTCGTCGACAAACTTGCGCAGATTGTGTTCGGGCATGTCGTCTACGATAGGGTGATAGCGTTGCGGTAGGATGCGCTGGCCTAGCATGACTTGCACCCAACTTGGTAGCGCAAAAAAATCTTCCTCGGCGCGGAAGTAGCGTCCATCGCAGCGAAACAGGTCTATCGTCTCTTGTAAAGTGTCGGGGATGGGCATGGTGCGGCAATAGTTCCAGAATGCGGAGTCATTGCGTTCGGTTGCCTTGTAATGCAGGATCAAAAAGTCGCGCACTCGTTCGTATTCGTTTGCGGTTTCGCGATTAAAACGCTGTGCTAATTGTGGACTGAAATCACGATGTGGAAACAGGCTCAGTAAGCGACTAATGCCGGATTGAATTAAGTAAATACTAGTTGATTCTAGTGGCTCTAAAAAGCCGCTGGATAAGCCCAAGGCCACCACGTTTTTGTTCCAACATTGACGTCGCATACCGGTGGTGAAACGTAGCTGACGCGGATCAGCTAAGGGCATGCCGTCGAGCTTGGCCAGTAGCGTGGCGGTGGCTTCATCATCGCTCAGATATTGGCTCGCATACACGTAGCCATTCCCGGTGCGGTGTTGCAAGGGAATACGCCATTGCCAGCCTGCCGCCCGCGCCGTCGCACGGGTGTAAGGTGTGAGCGGCGCGACACTTGCGCATGGCACAGCCAAGGCGCTGTCACAGGGTAAATAATGTGACCAATCGACATAACCCGTCTTCAGCGTCTCCTCTATCAATAGCCCTCGAAAACCTGAGCAGTCGATGAACAAATCGCCCGCGACTACCTCGCCGCTGGCCATAGTCACCGATTCGATGAAGCCGTTTTCGGCCCGCTGTTGCACACTGACGATTTTGCCTTCTCGTCTTTGCACGCCACGTCGTTCCGACAGCTCACGTAAATAACGTGCATACAGGCTGGCGTCAAAATGATAGGCATAGGCGATGTCAGCCAATGGCGAATTTGCAGGGGCATTGCCATCGCCAGGCGCAAATTTTCCTTGCGGTGCCATCACGGTCTGCAGCGAGTAGTCGCCTATCGGTGCGGCTCGACCAGATTGAAATAATTTCAGCCAAAATTGATGAAAAGGTAGTGGCCCTAAGGAACGACCGATCACGCCAAAACCATGAATATAGCTATCGCCTATGCGCGACCAATCTTGAAACTGTATGCCGAGCTTTGCTGTGGCCTGGGTACGTTGGATGAACTCGGCTTCGTTGATGCCCAGTGTTTGTTCGTTAAACATGCGAATATGGGGCACGCTGGCTTCACCCACACCGATGATGCCAATCTCTTCCGACTCGATCAGACACACCGAGGCTTGTTGCCCCAAATACGTGACCAGCGCCGTCGCCGCCATCCAACCAGCACTACCGCCGCCCACGATCACAACCCGCTTGATACTTTGATCCGCGCCGTTCATCTTGTTTGCCTACCGCATTGGCTTGATGCAGCGTATGGGTGCTGGGAGTAAATTTTCATGTTTCTCGTGTCTTTAGCATTGAAATTGATGCATTCAATAACTTGATTCAGCCTGAACGCCCGTCAAAATAATAAAAAAAGTCTTGAATAAGCATTTCGCCAAGCTGAATCCCCCCTCATCCCAACCCTCTCCCGCATGCGGGAGAGGGAGTGTTATCCGCATGTCGACTGGTGTAGATACCTCAGCCCACATCAAGAAGATGCAAAATACACTTAGAACTTGTAAGTCAGTCCCATGTACACGATACGACCAGTGTAACTATTCGAGAAGAAGCGATCCTCGGTGTCGTTACCTAAATGCGAGCGTGCCTGTTCCTTGGTCAAGTTTTGTATCGAGGCCGTTAGACTGAATGCCTTGCTGAAGTTGTAGGCCGCGTTCAGATCAATCTGGCCGTAAGGTTCTTCGTAGACATTCAAACCATTGACTAAGCCGCCGACGACTTCACCGCGACGATTGTACGAGGCGCGTAACAAGTATTGATCGTTACCGTAAAAGACGGTGACATTGGCTTGGTTTTTTGCACTACCAACCAGTGGCGACTTACCTATCTCTTTACCATTAGGGAGCGTGATGGCGGCTTCATTGGTTTTGTTATACGTGTAGTTAAACTGAAAACCGAGGCCGGAATCGAGCGTGTGCTGGGTGTACATTTCTATTCCCTGCGAGACGGCATCACGACCGCCCGCACTGGTCGAGTAGTTTTGTACTGTCACCGATTTTCCACCCACATTTAAGGCAACATCTTGCACCACCGGTACCGCGAAGTTGCTGACATTTTTGCGGAACAAGCCGGCACCAAGCACCGAGCCGCGATGGAAATACCATTCCAAGCCGACGTCAAATTGGTTTGCCTTATACGCTTCCAAACTCTTATTACTACCACCACCGAACCAACCGGCCTTGTCGCCGCCACCGATCAAACGACGGTCGTTGACGTATTCTTGACTGAAATATTGCAGGCCACCCGGCGCCGCGATGTCGCCATAGCTCGGACGCGAGATGACTTTCGATGCGGCAGCGCGTAGCAAGAGTTCACTGGTCAAATCGTAGGAGACATTCAAGCTCGGCAATACGTCGTTGTAGGTGCGGTCCAGCGAGCTCGTTTCGAATGAAGAACGAGAGCCGCTGGCGGGATCAGTGCGGCTATCTGGCAGTCTGGTGAAGCCACTCACACAACCCGAATTCGCTGGCGCGCCAATCGCTGGCAAACCACCTGGGCGGCAAGGTGCGGGATTGCCGTCCGCGCCGTTGTAGAAATAATCGTTGTAATAATCCACTTGATCCGTCGACGCAGCTTTTTGTTTGGTGCGTACTAAACGTAGGCCGACGTTACCACGCAGGCGTTGGGTTTTAAAGTCAGCTTGCAGATAAGTGGCATAGATTTTTTCGCCGACGTTGTAGACAAAATTAGGTTCCTCACGTGTCTGCATGGCGCCGTAGGTTTGACCTAGTGAGGCGATATAGGCCGGATAGTTAATGGCAGGGAAGGCACTGGCAGTGATGCCGCCAGCGAGATTATCCAGCGACTGTGCATACAAGTAACCAGGCTGCAATTTAGACGCATTGGCATCACAACCGTTCTGGTAGCGCTTGTCGTAATTTGCAGGATCAGCGCCCTTGCAGACCCAGTAGCTATTGCCGGTGTTGCGGTGGGTGCCGCCATCACGCAACTTCATCCCAAACTGCAATGCGTCCAACCATTCGCCGTCACGATGCCAGACAAAATCGGCTTGTGCGTATTTTTGATCGGTGTTGTTCTTGGTCCATGAAGAAGAGGTCGAGCCGAGGTCGATCTCACCTATGCCCTTTTGTAGGTTCGCCATCAACTCTGGCGAGAAGGTCATCGATGGTGTGCCTAGTGTGTTCCAAGCGCTGGCATAATTACCTAGTGTCCAGCTACCATCGGCATTTTGTAAACGCGGTTTAATTGGCATCGTCATTTGTAGTTCTGGACCGCCCTTAGCCCAAGTACGACCGAATTTGAAACTCGCGTCCAGCGATTCGCCACGCCATTCTGCTTCAAAATCGGCGGTCTGCGACAGCGCACTTTGGCGGTTATAGCTGCCGGTGATTTGCGGCGTCGGAATCGTACAATCGTCGGGGCCAAAACCACCGGTATTGGTGTAGCCAGCTTTACCAGCCGCCTCACCGCTGCAGTAGTATTTCTTGCCAGTATGCGCACTGTATTGCGCACCGGTGACGATGGTGCCGCTACGATCGAAAGTCAGACGATCCAGCATACGTCCACCAGCCCAATTGCCGTCGCCATCGTAACGCGCTAGATTCCACTCGGGGATCTTTAGCGTATTGGTTTGAGAATTTTGCGATAAATCAAAACGGAAATAGTTCGCCGTCAAAGTCAGATTTTTGGCTGGCTTGAACTGCAAAGTCGCCTGCGCGCCCTTGCGTTCGCGCGCCTCATCGCGGACACTTTCGTTAACCGAAGTCGGCATCATAAAATTCGTGTAGTACTTACCGCTTTGATCGTAGAAACCAGACTGTCCCCACCAACGACTCGTCATGCCGGACGGCTTGCCATTGACATCCGTCGCTGGATTTTTTTTGTAGTCATCCGCATACCACTGCCAGTTTTCGGTGCTCGCGCCCATGGTTCGCGTAGTGCGTTTTTGCTGGGTATAGCCGACCAAAATGCCGAAACGATTGTCTTTATCATGCCACGCATACTGACCGGAGAACTGACCGTCGGTCTTTTTGGTGGTGTCGGCCCAGGTGCCTTCGGCGGTGACAAAGCCAGAATTTGACGCCACATCCAATGGGCGACGGGTGCGCAGGATGACGGTGCCGCCAATACCGCCCTCATCCAGACGCGCTTCCGGTGATTTGTATAACTCCGCGCTGGACAACATGTTTGATGGCAGCAGTGTGTAGTTGAACGAACGAGTCGGATCACCATTCGACTCCGCGGTGGCGATGTAATTGCCGTTCAATTGAGTCAAAGTCAGCTCCGAGGACAGGCCGCGTACGCTGACATTTTTGCCTTCACCACCATTCCGATTAACGACTACACCGGGGACGCGTTGCAAGGCATCCGCCACGTTTTTGTCCGGGAATTTGCCGACATCTTCGGCAGTGACCACTTCCACAATGGCATTCGCATTACGCTTTTGATCTAAGCTTTTTTCGATGGCATAACGATAGCCTTGCACCACCACTTGCGGGACCTCGTCTTTGGCTGGCTTGACCGCAGTGCCGTCTTGCGCCTGGGCGTTGAAGCTGCCGCCAAGAATTAACATCCCGACTGCTATCGCGATCGGTGTGCGCTGCTTGAATCTAGCCGATATCGGCGCGCGATGAACCTGTTTGTTTTTCATTCTAATCTCCGTTATTAATTTATTGACTTCGTCATGGTTTGAGGCAAATACGGGACAGCAAAGAAGCCTGTTGGTGAACATGCTTTAACCTAAGCAGCGTTTTTGATTAAAAACACCCTTGCCAATATTTATAAAGGGAGATAAAAACCGACTCAATCAATGATTGAAAAAGCGCGGCAGTTTAGTTTGTTTAGTAAACGTCTCACTTTGATTGCCCCTGAAGCGTGCGGATTTTTAAGGCTTTTTTGAGCGTAGCAAGTGCCAGCTTGCTGCTTATGTTGATCCGTTTTGTTTCACCTGGGAGCAAGGTAAACGCATTGTCGGAAAGCCTAGGAGTGTGATCTCCAGCAATGCCTTCGAATTCCAACCAAACTGCCCGTGTGAGTCGCTTGGCATGTAGACTGAGCTGATAGCCTTGCGCCACTTTTTTCCAATTCAGCGTGATCTCTTGTGGCGCCAAAGCTAAGTGCTTAGCACTGGCAAAGTACACTTCTTGACGCGCAATGGCTTGAGGTTTTTTCGCTGCAGTTTTAGGACTATGTTGACGCAGCTCAAAGACGACAAAATGGCGCTCAGGGTCGGCCGATCCTAATAGCATTTGATCGTCAAACGTAGCGAATAAAGTCGCACCATTGGCAGCGACATGAATGGGACTGGTTTTCTCGACTAAAATTTTCCCGTCAAAATCCATCACGCGCAGACGAAGCTCTGCTTGCTGCGCTTCGATCAAATCCGAAATCACGGTAACGGTGGTACGCCCAGCATCGCGTAATGCGGTGAGCGTCACTGGCGCGAAGAAGCGTTTAGCATAAAAATGTAAGGCCTTCCAACGTCCAAAGTAGTCAATACTAGACCAAGAGGCTCCCGGCCAGACATCGTTTAATTGCCAGTACAGCGAACCCATGGTGTACGGCATACTGGCTCTATGGTGGCTCGCAGCGAGCGCTATTCCCTCCGCTTGCATGACCTGACTCAGATAAATAAAGTCTGAAAAATCGCGCGGCTCGCCATAGTTAGCGCGTATATAGTGCAGGAGGCGATCATTGCCTTTTCCCGCCAAAAATTTTTGATGCTGCATCATCACAGGATGATCAATCGCCTGCTGCTCACGACGACTGAAGGCATCGACCGTCGCTTGTGAAGGCCAAGATTGCAAACCGTATTCCGACATAAAACGCGGTGTCTCGCGCAAATAATCTTCCACCGGCTTAGAGCCGGCCCAGACCTCCCAATAGTGTTTATCACCGCGCTCACTATCATTGGCGCGTTCGCTCAAGTCATTGCTAGGCGAGCTAGACCAATACGGCGTATGTGGACTAAATTGCGCGACAATTTGACGTAGATCGCGTCCAAATAATTGGGTATAGCCTTGCCAAACTTGATCAGCGAATGCGGCATTCTCCTTGCGCAGTTTGGCACCGATGCCCCAATCTTTCCACGCTGTTTCTTCCTCATTATTGCCACACCAAAGCACGATGCTAGGATGCATGCGGAGACGCTGCACTTGTTCCTTCGCCTCCTGCATCACATTGGCGCGAAAGGCAGCGTCATAGGCTGGTACGACACCGCCCCCAAACATAAAATCCTGCCATATCATCAGCCCAAGCTCGTCGGCAGCCTCATAAAAAGCGGCGCGCTCGTAATAACCACCACCCCACACCCGCAGCATATTCATATTCGCATCGGCAGCGGCCTGCAAAATTTGGCGTATTTTTTGATCCGGCACGCGATTCGGAAACATATCAAAGGGAATCACATTTGCCCCTTTGGCGAACACCGGTATGCCATTAATGACAAACTCAAAACCTTGCCCTTTGGCATCCACAGCGCGCCTGAGCTCTACCGTTCTTAAGCCTATGCGCGTACTTTGTTTTTGTAGCGCTTTGTGCGCGCCTCGTACTTCTACTTGCACCGCATACAGCGCCGCTGCGCCGACGCCGCGTGGATACCAAAGTTGAGGTTGCGCGATACTGAAAGGAATCGTCGCGATTTGCGTGCCGGCTTGCAGACTTTGTTGCACACGTTTGACCTGCTGCAGCTTGCCTTTTGGATCAAGCACACGCAAGGCGATCTCCACGGTTTGGGCTTGATCCGAGATAATTTCTAAGGAAGCATTTAATGTCGCGAGCGCTGGTGTCAGCGATGCTTGTTGCACCTGCAGTTGCTTTAATTCATGACTAGCGTAGGAAAGCAGTTTAACGTCTTTCCAAATACCAGTAGTCACAAAACGCGGCCCCCAGTCCCAGCCGTAATGGTAATTTGGCTTACGCGCGAAATTGCCGGTCATGATACCTTGCGGTTCATCGCCATACGGCGAAGGATAATTGCCCGCTAGTTGATGCGGCATGGCAGACACTTGTGGCAGTAGACGCGTAATCGGCGAATGCAAGACCACACGCAACACATTCGTCGCTTTAAGTTGCTGATCTAGCGGCAAACGCCACTCACGAAAGGCATTATCACTACTGAGAATTTTTTCGCCATTCAAATACACATCGGCATAGGTGTCTAGGCCTTCAAATACCAGCACGTGATGGCGCAGTTGGCCTTGTTGCGGTTCGATGGAAAAGGTCTTTTGATACTCCCATGTGGCCAAACCTATCCATTGCAAATCGGCTTCGTTCATTGCTTGATAAGGGTCAGGGATAAGTTGATGGCGCAATAAATCGGTGTGTATGTGACTAGGCAGCTGTGCACTACGCCAAACCGTCCAACGCTTATCTTTTTGTGCATGACTATCCTCAGGCGCTAGCCGAAACTGCCAACCCGCATTGAGATTAAGTTCGACATTGCGCGCAGCGTTTGCCGAAACCAAAGAAGACACAAAAGTGCTGAGTAAAAAAATGAAAGGCCAGATTTTCATGATGATGGGCGTAGATGTGAACTTTTTGAACATGACTAAAAATTGGGGTTTAAGCTAACTGATCCCCAATGCGAGAGCAAGGTTTAGCGTGATTTAGCCTCGTGTTTATCAAAAAAAGTAAACACAGCACCTTAGCAACAACTTGTTTAGTGTGATCACTAAACAAAACTTGAATCGTTTCTTCTGCTTGTGGCGTGCGTAGTGTGGCTTTACACTGGACAAAATTTACCTGTTTAATAAACACGATGCATCATTATTGAATTATGAGTGTCACCATCCGCGATCTCGCTAAAGCCACC
>CAYXJI010000116.1:0-10253 GCA_964465175.1 uncultured Burkholderiaceae bacterium
TTTTACCTGTGAAACTCCTTCTTCTCCCAAGGAAACCTTACTACATTACAGAATTGTAATCTTGCTGTCAGCTTACTGTGGGGCGCAGGGCCGCATAATGCGAACTACTTTTTTTAGAGCAGGAGTCCGCTTTGAAGTATCTGCTAGTCTTTATCATTTCTTTACTACTGGTTTTGTCAAATTTGAGTTTGACTCAGGATGTGCATGCGCATGGTGCAGATGACCATGAGCACGCTGCGCCTACTGGTTTGACGACACAAGTCGCACCCCGTGCTAGCGCGCAAACGGAGGATTTTGAACTATTGATGGTGCTGCAAGGGCGGCAATTGTTTATTTATTTGGATCGCTTTGCCAACAACCAGCCTGTACTTGACGCGCAGCTAGAGGTGGAGAACGCAGGATTGAAAGCCATTGCCAAACAAAGTGGTCCAGGCGTCTATGTCCTCGATTTGACTAAGGGTTGGCTGGAAAAGAGTGGTAGGTATGCTTTTTCTATCAGTGTGGAAGCAGGTGAGGTGGGCGATGTGATGACCACTAGTTTGGAGATTCCTGAACTGATCGAAGACCATGCATCTGAATCTTCAGCCGGTTTTTCGATTTGGTGGCGATGGCTATTGGCAGTGGCTTTCATGTTGATCTCGGCGACTGGAATGGTTGCGATATGGCGCCGCAAGCAGCGTTCTGATTTAGCTGCATGAGGAGATAATATGACTAAATTAATGCGTAGTATCCAATCATCTTTGCTATTTTTTGTTCTCTTATTTAGTTTGCTGAGTATGTTGCTGCAGCAGTCGGCATTGGCACATGGCGATGACGATCATAGTAAAAAGCCAGCCGCAAAAGCGCCTACAAAATCTAGTTCGAGCTTAGCGATCACCGATGCTAGCGCGGCGCAACGCCTTGCCGATGGCAGTTTGTTTGTCCCTAAAATAGTGCAGCGTCAGTTAGCGCTACGCACTTTGCTGAGCGAAGTCAGCGATCTGCCACAGACCATAGAATTGAACGGCAAGATCATCGCCGATCCCAATGCGGGCGGCCGCGTGCAGGCGAGTCAATCGGGGCGTGTCGAAGCGAGTGTAAAAGGGTTGCCGAATCTCGGACAAAAGGTGATTAAGGGTCAGGTCTTGGCCTATTTACGTCCGGTGATGACGAGTCTAGATAGAGGCAATAGCCAGGCGACTTTGGCTGACCTCGATGCTCAGTTGGATATCGCCGCTCGCAAGCTGCAGCGCTACGAGCAATTGGCCGATGCTTTACCAAAAGCGACCGTGGAAGCAGTGCGGTTTGAGTATGAGGGTTTAAAAAAACGTAAGGCATCCGTGGCAGCGAGTTTGTCCAAGAGCGAGGCTTTGATCGCCCCGGTGTCCGGTGTCATCAGTGTCGCTAACGCGGTCGCGGGACAAGTGGTCGATGCGAAGGAAACTTTATTTGAAATCATTGATCCTTCACGTTTAATGGTAGAGGCGCTAGCCTACGATCCGGTGGTGACCCATGATATTGCGAAAGCCTACGCAAAATTCGGTAGTGCTGATCAAAGTTTGGTGCTGAGTTTTATCGGTGGTGGTCAGCAAATGCGTGAGCAGGCAATTCCTTTGTTATTCAAAGTGGATATGAGCAAAGCCAAAGAAATCAGCGTTGCGGTAGGTCAGCCCGTGAAAGTGATTTTGCAAACCAAAAAACAAGTCACAGGCGTCGCATTGCCAAATGCAGCGGTGATTAAATTACCTGGTGGTGAGTCGGTGGTGTGGATACATACCGAGGCTGAACGCTTTGTCCAGCGTAAAGTCAAAACACAGGTACTCGACGCGCAGCGCATGTTGGTGTTGTCAGCTACGGCGCAGACATCCAGCAGCATAAAAACAGGCGAGCGTATTGTTATTTCTGGTGCTAGCTTGTTGACACAAGTGCGTTGAGTTAAGGGCTGTAAAAATCAAAAAACCTTAACGCCGAGAAGCCGCGACGCCGAGGGGGGCAGAGAAGACCATACGGCTTTGCCTCCTCGCTTTTTTCTGCGTCTCAGCGCCTCGGCGTTGAAGGGGTTAGCGCTTAATTTAATGGCGGTGAGGGTTATGGTAAGGGCGATTCCGTTGAGGATGAAAAATGGTAGGGCGGGTGAAACCCGCGCCGCCAGCCCATAGCCCACCTGAGCAGCGCGGGTGGCACCCGCCCTACGAGGTAACTACTTAATGGCCCTGTGGGGGGGGCGGGTTTTTGTAACCAAAATTCTGTTTTTAACTCTTGAAACCCATCCCAGCCTTGCTCTTGGAGAGGGAAGGCTTTGTAAACCCTCAGCTTCAGTTTTTTAAGGAAAAATTTTCGCATGTTTCAATGGATAGTTCAGACTAGCTTACGGCAACGCTTGATCGTACTGGCGGCGTCTTTGTTGTTGATCGTCTTCGGTCTGATTAGCATACGTCAGATGCCGGTGGATGTGTTTCCGGATTTAAATAAACCGACTGTCAGTTTGATGACGGAAGCGGGCGGTATGGCGCCGGAAGAGGTTGAGCAATTGGTGAGTTTTCCGATTGAGTCTGCGATGAACGGTATGTCGGGCGTGACGCGTGTGCGTTCGGTATCGGGTATTGGACTGTCGATTGTGTATGTGGAATTTGATTGGGGTACGGATATCTATCGCAATCGTCAGCAAATCGCCGAGCGCCTGAGTCTGGTGCGCGAGCAATTGCCTGCTGGTGTCACGCCACAAATGGGACCGATCTCTTCGATTATGGGCGAGATTTTGCTGATTGCTTTGCCTATCAATGGGGTTGAAGGCAGTACCGAAGCTTCGACTCAAATCGCTCATGTTCAAGGCCAAAGTGCCTCCATGCAAGCGCGAGAATATGCCGATTGGGTCATGCGTCCACGTTTGCTTAATATCCCTGGCGTGGCGCAAGTAACGCCTATCGGTGGGGAAGTGCGTCAATATCGTGTCGCGATTAAACTCTCGCAACTACAAATGCTGGGGATAGCGCGCGACAAGGTGGAAGCGGCGCTGAAAGATTTTGGCGCGAATACCAGCGGTGGATTTTTAGAGGCAAATGGTCGTGAATACTTGATCCGTCAGATAGGTCGTACTAGCCGCATTGAAGATATACAAAATATCGTGATTGCAATGAAGCAAAATCAAGCCATCTTGTTGAAACAGGTCGCGGACGTTAGCTTAGCGCCCGCCTTTAAACGCGGCGATGGTGGATATCAAGGAAAACCTGCCGTGATTTTGTCGGTACAAAAACAGCCGACTGCCGATAGTGTGAAATTGACGCGCGAAGTTGAACGGGCAGTTATGGAGTTAAGTAAAAATTTGCCTGAGGGTGTGGCGCAGCCACAGTTCTTATTTCGTCAGGCTGACTTCATTAAAAATTCTTTAGACAATGTCAGTGAAGCGCTGCGTGATGGCGCGATCATGGTGGCGATCTTGCTATTTCTATTTTTACTCAATGTGCGCACCACGCTCATTTCGCTGGTGGCGATTCCTTTGTCTTTGCTGGCGACGGTGCTGGTGTTCCGCTACTTGGGTTTGTCCATCAATACCATGACGTTAGGCGGCTTAGCGATTGCGATTGGTGAATTAGTCGATGATGCGGTCGTCGACGTCGAAAATGTGCTGCGCCGCTTAAAAGAGAATAGTAGTTTGGCGCAGCCCTTACCAGTATTGCAAGTCATCCGTGACGCGTCGAGCGAAGTGCGCAGCGGGATTGTCTATGCCACCATGATCGTAGTATTGGTGTTTGTACCGCTGTTTGCTTTGCCGGGGATCGAGGGTAAGCTATTCACGCCTTTGGGTATCGCTTATGTGGTGTCCATATTGGCCAGCATGGTCGTCGCCATGAGCGTCACGCCCGTCTTGTGTTTTTACTTGTTGCCCAAAATGAAGCAGTTGCAACACGGTGATAGCGCTTTGGTGCGTCGTTTAAAAATGTGGGATACGCGCTTGCTCGATTGGTCGTTTCAACATGCGCGCAGTTTGTTAGCGGGTGCGGTGGTGGCGGTGCTGATTGCTACGATCGCCGTACCATTTTTCCCGCGCACCTTTTTGCCCGCGTTTAATGAGGGTACTTTGACCGTGACCTTGGTTCTCAATCCCGGCACCTCGCTGGAAGAATCAAATCGCATTGCTCGCTCGGCCGAACAATTAATCGCCAGTGTGCCAGAAGTGACGCAAGTAGGTCGACGCACTGGGCGTGCGGAATTAGATGAGCATGCGGAAGGTGTGCATTACACCGAGATGGATGTTGATCTGAAAAAATCTCAGCGTAGTCGCGAAACAATTATTCAAGATATCCGTCAACGCTTGGCGATATTGCCAGCAGCCAGCAATGTCGGACAGCCGATTTCACATCGATTAGATCATTTACTATCCGGCGTGCGCGCGCAAATCGCGCTCAAAGTGTATGGCGAAGATTTGGACAGTCTTCGTAATATCGCTGGCGATTTACGCGAGCGTTTGCTTAAAATTCCGGGCGTAACGGATTTGCAAGTTGAGAAGCAAGTCTTGATCCCACAAATTAAAATTCATCTTGATTATGAGCAGGCGGCTCGTTACGGCATTGCTCCCGGCGTCGTGTTGCGCTCTTTGCAGCAGATGATAGAGGGCGAGCGCATTACTCAAGTAATAGAGGGTAATCGGCGTTTTGATTTGCTGTTACGTTTGCCCGACTATGCACGTCATCTGCAAGCCCTACAGCAGGTTTTGATCGAAACGCCGCGCGGTCATATTCCATTATCGCAATTGGCTCGCATAGAAGAAAGCGATGGCCCCAACCAAATTAGTCGAGAAAATTCTCGTCGCCGTATTGTGCTCTCCGCCAATACCGATGGGCGCGATATGCGTAAAGTGATACAAGATATACGCGATGAGCTGGCGGCAAAAAAACTCCCGGTCGGCTATTCAGCGACCTTGGAAGGACAGTTTCAGGCGCAGGAACAAGCTGCCAGTTTAATTGGATTATTATCCTTGGTATCATTGACCTTAATATTCTTGGTTCTGTATAGTCGCTATCGCTCCGTCGCATTAAGTATGATCATTATGGGAAATATTCCGCTGGCCTTAGTCGGGAGTGTGCTTGCGCTATGGATCGCCGATCAGGCATTATCGGTGGCGGCTTTAGTCGGTTTTATTACCTTGGCCGGTATCTCCACACGCAATGGTATTTTGAAGATTAGTCACTACATTAATTTGTGTCTGTTCGAAGGCGAGCAATTTGGTAAAGCAATGATTATTCGCGGTTCTTTAGAGCGATTAACGCCGGTGTTGATGACGGCATTAGTGGCCGCCTTTGCCTTGTTGCCTTTACAGATTGCTGCCGATGCACCGGGTAAAGAGATTTTGCATCCTGTGGCCGTCGTGATTTTTGGAGGATTGATTAGCGCGACGATATTGGATACCGTGTTGACGCCTTTGATGTTTTGGTTGTGGGGTGAAAAGCCTTTACAAAAACTAATATTGGCGCAGAAAGAATTGGAAGACAAAGTGCAAAAAGATGCGTACCTAGGAAAGCAAGTGCAGGAAAATTTTTAAGCGTCACTTGCGCCTATCCATCAACGCAAATTAGGAAAAACATTTAAATAAATCTATGGAAGGAAATACCATGAAAATCGCAAACATCGTCGTTAACTTGTTGTGTGGATTTGCGCTAACTGCGGGTGTCGTTAGCACAGTTAGTGCGCATGATAATGCCTACTTTGACTCAATCAAATCGCCTAATGGAGGGCAAACGCGGATGGCGGGCGTGTATCACTTTGAACTAGTGTTGGCGCAGGAGAGTAAGGAAGCCAAGGAAAATGTGATTACCGTATTTGTGACCGACCATGCCAACAAAGCGCTAGCGACTGCGGGCGGCACAGCGAGCTTAACCATAGTGCAGGGCAAAAATAAGTCGACAGTCACTTTGACACCAGCCGGTGTCAATCAATTTACCGGTAAAGCCGTGTATGCTTCAAATGCGAATTTGAAAGCGGCATTAACGGTCACGATGGCGGGAAAACCAGTAGAGCAAGCACGTTTTACGCCATTTGCACCGATCAAGAAGAGCGTAACGCCAAAGGCTGATGCCAGTGCCCATCACCATTGAATAAAGCTAGGAGGAGATTTTTTTGAATAAAATAGCAATCAACTTACTGCGTATTTCGACTGGTCTGCTGCTTCTACTAAATACGCCCAATTTCAGCACAATAGCACGTGCAGAAGTTGGCATTCAAAAAACAAATCCTTCAATTTCATCCAGCTATCCGCATGCCAAGGAAGCGATCGGCAGCGTGCGCCAAGTGTACGATGGCGTACTCAGTCCAGAGTTGGCAGTGAACACCTTCCGCAATATTGATCGCCTGTTTCCCAGCGCCCGTATTCCCAAATCAGATCGTCCTTTTCCATTGCCGCTGGATCTACAAACATGGACACAATTTCGTTTTGTGGATCGTGGTCGCCAGTTTGATTTAACGCAGTATCTCGACTTAAATCGTGTCGCTGGCATATTGATTTTAAAAGACGGCAAAATCAAGTTAGAGCAATACCGTTACGGGAATTCGCCGCAGACACGCTGGATGTCGATGTCGATCGCCAAATCGATTACCTCGACCTTGGTCGGTGCGGCCTTACAGCAGAAGAAAATTAAAAGCCTCAACGATCCTGTCGTTTGGTATGTGCCTGAATTGCAGGGCAGCGCCTATCAAGGCCTTAGTTTGCGTCATGTCTTGATGATGGCGTCGGGAGTCGCATGGAATGAAGCCTATTCTGACCCTCGCTCTGATCGCCGTCGATTGCTCGAAGCGCAGATTTCACAAACGCCAGGTGCGACTATGCAGGTGATGAAAAAACTAGCAATCGCCGCGCCAGCGGGCAGTGTGATGAACTACAACACGGGTGAAACGCAGGTGGTAGCGCAAGTCCTGCGCCAGGCGCTAGGCCAGTCTTTAGCGCACTATTTAGCGGATAGGATTTGGCGACCATTTGGCATGGAAGCCGATGCAAGCTGGTGGCTAGACTCAGCCAATGGAGTCGAGATCGGTGGCAGCGGTTTTAGTGCGACCCTACGCGACTATGGACGTTTTGGTTTGTTTATGCTCGGCGCTGGACATGTTGGTGGTGCCGGACGTGCAGGACAGCAGATATTACCTTTAGCGTGGACCTACGAAGCCACCACGCCCAAAGCCCTCAGCAATGGCACTATGATTCCTTATGGCTATCTATGGTGGCCCAGTACCAGTCCCGAAGCGCTGGCCGATGGCGCATATTGTGCGATTGGTATACACGGGCAATATTTGTATATCAATCCGCGCCAGAATATTGTCATCGTAGTCTGGGGTGCGCAAACCAAGCCTAGTGGTGGGGCGGTGATTAACGATAGGACATTTTTTGACGCAGTAAGCCGCGCGTTATCGACCAGCACTCAATGAGGATTGCCGTTTGTGTTTTCTTGTAAAATGGCGATATTAAATTTCTTATGGTGTGAATGATGAACTTTGAAGAAAAACGTCGCTTGGCAATGCAAGAACTCGACAACGCCCATATTTGGAAATCGAATTACTACCCACCCTTTATTCGGATGCTGCATCTGCTTGGCTATAAAGTACCGCTGCCGCACTACAATTCCTTTCTCAACAACGCGCTTTCTACAGGATTATTTTTTGGCCTGTTATGGGGCGGCATGATGTATGTTTTAATCTGGAGAGCGCAAGCCATCTCGCTTAACGTTATCCTCCTCACTTCGGTGTTCGCTGGCGCTTCATTTGGGCTTATTTTAGCTTCCTATTATAAGTACGGTTTTAAGAAGCACCAATTAACACCTTGGGATCAAATTGGACACGCTAAATCAATTGTGCAGTAAAATTTTGCGCCGAATGGTGGTGCGCTTATGAGCGCTCGTTTTATCGATAAACCACGCGTCCGTACCTACTTACTATTTAGCTTGTGTGGCCCAGGAATTGGTGCCATCCCGTTTGTGCTTTTCTTTGGTATGGTGGGGCTGGTAGAAAATGGCAATCCCGCGCTAGCGCTCGTCACCTTATTGGTGTCCTATCCGATTGGAATCCTACCTGCGACATTGGCAGGTTTCTTCTATTTTTCGCTTAATCTACGCTATAACCTAGCAGACCGACGCCGACGCGCCGGATTGGTTTTAGGGCTGTTGTCTGGATCGTTGAGTGTGATCGCCTCGGTACTTGTTGCTGGCCTTTTGATTGGCTACCAAGAGGCATTTAATGGCGTATTTTCGTTCATTATTTTGATCTGCGGCACCATCTCTGGCGGCGTCTGTGGCGCACTCGAAAAGCACTTGAACATCAATACGCTCTAGGTGGCCGCTAATTTTTCTTTGAGTGAATTCAGTAACTCACGCGCATAGCCTTTTTGATCTTCAGGCGCATCTTTGATGACATCTTCTAACAGCAAACAGGCACCTTCGCTGTCTGCCATTTCTATATAAGCTAAGGCTAAGTTGAGGCGGACTTCGTAGACCGGTAGTGAGGATTTGTCATCGGCAAGTGGCAGCGATTTTTCATCACTAATTGGCTCGACTGGGATTGCTTTCGCTGTAGCATTCGCGTGAGCTGAAGCCGGAACTGCTTGAAATGCGATCTCCTCAGCAAGGTTTTCCTCACTTGGAATGACGGGCGATGTCGACTCTTTTAGTTGAGAAAGTGGGGTGGCTGATTCCAAATCTGCGGTGACGACTTGCGATGAGCTGACTTTGGGTTTTGGCGCAAGGTTTGCCGTCGCCGGTATCGCGGGCGACACCGTTGGCGCCGCAAATAAGAAGGCAGCGAGGGGGAGTTTTTTGAGTTGATCTAACTGGCGCGGACGATCAGCTTGACGCGCCAATTGTAAAAGATTTTCTAAATTTTGGTAGAGATCAATATCAAAGCCTTGGCGACCATTGATGCGTGAGTTGGCCAATAAACGTTCTAAGTAAGGGGCAATACTGTCACTCTGCCATAGTTCAATAATTTTGTTGTGGACATGGGGATAATCGGCAATTTGTTTGTTCCCCACTTCCATCGTCTCGTTCCATGAGGGAATATGAATATTGAAGAGTTTTTTAATTTCTCTGCGTACCGAGTCAAAACTAAGCTGATCATTGGATTGGCGCGAATCCTTAATTTTGCTTAACAGTGGCAGCGGTGATTGCGGCCGGTTTTTTGTCATCTCTAGATACTGATCGTGCGCCGATTCACCTGGGGTGTAAATGTTGAGCCAGGCATCGACAAAATTTCTGACTTCGGACATCTCTTGTTCTGTATTGGGATTGAGTTTGGACTTTGTCGTGGTGTGTGCTTGTAAGGTGTCGGGACCTTGCTCCATGACGCTAGAATGAAATGAAGATACCACGCTGTTATGCGCTAATTGCCGGGTATCAATCAAAGAAAGTATCGAATCTTGAAATTGGCGCAGGCCGGTGGTGAGTTCGGATAGGCTGTTATTGAAAGCGGATTTGGCATGTAGACGCCAAAACGAAAATAAAGAAACTACCATGAAAAAAATCATAAAGCCCACTAGACATTGCGTCCAAAAAACTTTCTGCGCATCGCTTTCTAGGAGTGACTTTTTTTCTTGATTGATACGGGTGTTTTCAGCCAACAAGGCATTGACCTCTTGGTGTAAATTGGCGTTTGGTGTCGTCCCAATAGTAGCCTTAGAGGCCGTTGCGCTAGATGGTGCTTCGCTTTGTGCCGCACTTGGTGCTTGAACGGTTAGTAGGAGCATCAACACAAGCAGTATCGAAGTCGCCGCTTGAATGATTGAGACGAGAGCGTGAGGTAGCGTGCGCAGTGAAGTCATGGTGATCCGTAAGTCATGAAGAATGGTTCTAAATTCGGTCCATCTCTATAAAGACGAGAGCAGGTAAAACGATGTACTAGTTCCGCTGTCGTTAATGAGGCTTGCGTCTCAAAGATTGTTAATGATTTTAAAAGAGAATGCATGCGACATGATTGGTACAGTAACAATTGTTTGTACAAAACAAACACTATTTGTGCACTATTGTTGGGAATGCGTTGAATAAGGGAAACTAAGGGAAATAAGAATGCTGGCAAGCATCAAAATCAAGCTATGGTCTAAGATTTTTTGAACTTATGATGGCGGTGTTTTTTGGGGGGGATTTTTCAGATCGTATTTGACGATGGAGAATTCAGCGACATTTTGATTGGATCTGTTTGGCATTTGAATTCGTGAGCGGGGCGGGTGATTGGGCGTTCTTTGTGAGCATTGAACACGATGACTGAACGTGAATTACATAAAAACTTTTGGAAAATTGTATGAA
>CAYXJI010000117.1:0-6090 GCA_964465175.1 uncultured Burkholderiaceae bacterium
ACGTGTTGTTCTTCGTCGATAACATCTATCGTTACACATTGGCTGGTACTGAAGTTTCTGCGTTGTTGGGTCGTATGCCTTCCGCGGTAGGTTACCAACCAACATTGGCTGAAGAAATGGGCCGTTTGCAAGAGCGTATTACTTCCACTAAGACGGGTTCTATTACTTCTATTCAAGCGGTTTACGTTCCAGCGGATGACTTGACAGATCCATCCCCAGCGACAACGTTTGCTCACTTGGATTCCACCGTTGTTTTGTCTCGTGACATCGCCTCTTTAGGTATTTACCCAGCGGTTGATCCACTCGATTCAACTTCACGTCAGTTGGATCCACAAGTCGTTGGTCAAGATCACTACGAAACAGCACGCGCTGTGCAGGGAACTTTACAGCGCTACAAAGAATTGCGTGACATTATCGCGATTTTGGGTATGGACGAATTGGCACCTGAAGATAAGTTGATCGTTGCTCGTGCACGTAAGATGCAACGTTTCTTGTCTCAGCCTTTCCACGTTGCTGAGGTATTTACTGGTTCCCCAGGTAAATACGTTTCACTCAAAGATACAATCAAAGGCTTCAAGATGATTGCATCCGGTGAACTCGATCACTTGCCAGAACAAGCGTTCTACATGGTAGGTACAATCGACGAAGCGATCGAAAAAGCGAAGAAAATGGCTGCTTAATCATATTCACTGAGATACTCTGCCGTTCGGGCTTGCTGACACAAGTAAGTCAAAAGCTTGAACCGCAGAGGCGCAGAGGACGCGGAGATTTCATCAATGTTCCCTTTGCTTTCTCTGTGTTCTCTGCGCCTCTGCGGCGAGATTTTTTGTTTTGATCTCGACGTTGAAACGCTGAATGACAGAATAATTCAATAGGTAAGCATATGGCACATACTATTCACGTTGACGTGGTTTCTGCAGAAGAGATGATCTTTTCTGGCGAAGCTGAATTCGTCGCGTTGCCGGGTGAATCAGGTGAATTGGGTATCTATCCAAAACACACACCACTGATCACACGTATCAAGCCAGGCGCAGTACGCATTAAGGTTGCAGGTCAAGCCGAAGATGAATTCGGATTCGTCGCCGGCGGTATCCTGGAAGTTCAACCTGATAGCGTGACTGTACTTGCTGATACCGCGATCCGTGGTCATGATCTTGATGAGGCGAAAGCAGCAGAAGCTAAGAAATTAGCAGAAGAAGCTTTGGTCAATCGCGAATCAGGCATCGACTACGCGCAAGCGCAAGCCGAATTGCAATCCGCGATCGCTCAGTTGGCAGCGATTCAGAAATTACGTTCTAAGCGTTAATTCTGCAAAGTGTGACTTTGCAGATGCAGTAAAGATTTTAAGATATTGGTTTTGCGGTATTAAGTTTGAAATAGAACAGGGCAGCTACGGCTGCCTTTTTCTTTTTTGCGTGATTTCTGGATGGAGTCGAAATATGTCAGCCATGTCTGAAGTGTTGATTGATCAGTTGTTAAACACAGCAAAAACCATTGCCATCGTCGGCATCTCGAATAAGCCTGAGCGTGATAGTTATAAAGTCGCGCAGTATTTGCAAGAACACGCTTATAAAGTATTAGCCGTCAATCCACAGCAAGCGGGTAATACGATATTAGGTGAGACTTGTTACGCCAGCCTGAGCGAGGCGCAACAACAAAGCGGACTGCAGATTGATATTGTCGACTGTTTTCGCAAATCAGAAGACATTCCCGCCATCGTTCAAGACGCAATAGCGATTAAAGCGGGCGCGCTATGGATGCAGCTTAGTGTTGTCAATGATGTCGCCGCCGCACAAGCGCAGGCCGCAGGATTGCAGGTTGTGATGGATAAATGTACTAAGATAGAACATAAACGTTTGCATTCGATTTCCTAAACTGAGAGAGCAATCCCATGAGCGCTATCGCCAAACAATTTTTAGCATCTACCGACTTGGTTTTACAAGATGCGGATGCGGGCAAACGCACTTTCGATGAGCTAGGGACGAAGGAGGCGATGCGCTTAAAGACCGGCAGTCTGAGTGAACAAATTGCTGCATTTCAGGACAGGTTATACGCGCAACATCAGCATAAATTACTCATCATTTTGCAGGGCATGGATACCTCCGGTAAAGACGGTACGGTGAAGGCGGTCTTCGGTCAGCTCAATCCTGCTGGTGTGCGCAGCGTCAGTTTTAAAGCGCCGTCTGCCACTGAACTAGCCCATGATTTTTTATGGCGTATCCATCAGCATGTGCCTGCTGCAGGTGAAGTTGTGATCTTTAATCGCAGTCACTATGAAGACGTCTTGATCACCAAAGTTCATGCTTGGATTGATGACGCAGAATGTAAGCGCCGCATTGCCCATATCAATGCATTTGAGCGCATGCTGAGCGAAACGGGCACGACCATTTTGAAGTTCTTTTTACACATTTCCAAAGATGAGCAAAAGCAGCGCTTGGAAGCGCGTATTGCCGATCCAGAAAAGCATTGGAAATTTGATCCTCAGGATTTAAGTGAGCGAAAACTGTGGGCCGACTATCAAGCCACTTACCAAGACGCGATACGCGCCACGCATACCGAGCATGCCCCTTGGCATATCATTCCTGCCGATTCTAAAACGCAAAGAAACTTGGCGATTGCGCATATCGTGGCGGATAAATTAGCCGCGATGGAGCTGGCGTATCCAGCGGCCAATCCGGCCTTCTATAAACTCAAAGTCGACTAATTGGCGGACTGGTAAATGCGTCTATGGCGCGCCTGTGATTTTGTCGCATGGCTAGACAAGCCTAGGCCGTTAAACCCGGATTTTCCATTAGGCACACCTGCGGTGCTAGTTGCGTGCTGACGGCGCATTTCGGCTATCTTTGCTACGCTTCGTTGCTAATAGCTCGCTATTAGCGCCTCATTTACATCAAAACACTCTCGAAGAGTGCATCCGTCTTTATCGAAAATCCTAATGGAAATTTTGGGTTAAAGGCACATTTATCCACAAAAAAATCCACAAATATTTTTCTTCGGAAAGTTTCTAAATTTAATAGGTATTTGTAAATTTCTTTAATAATCAATGGCTTGCAATTGCATATTAATTTAATTTATCGCTAGAGAGATTTGAAACCAAAATTATTCAAATCTTACTCACAAAGTTATCCACAGGTTCGCCTACCCGAACTGGGAAAAATAGCGCAGATTTCCCAGACCATGTTCACAGCCCAAGTGCCTTGCATAAGTTCATGCCATCGGTGAGTAAACGAACCTCGTTGATTCTTGTATAGTCCAAAAACATCTTCCAAGTATCCCCCAAATGTCGCAAATAGGCACAAATTGGGAACGTTTCCAAAAAAATGTTGACATCAAATTTTGATGAATGCTATATTTCAAATCACAAATGGAAACGATTCCATAAAAGTGAATAATTCAGCTAATTGACCTTGTTTGCTGAACCTGACGATAGACACCATGAGCGAGCCGCTTAAGCTGATATCGAAAAAAAATAACTTTTCTTGGATAAAGACCTTTGTAAGCACTGTCAGTCGAATTAGCGTGGAGTGAGACGTTGGCACTATGATTCGATGCGGGCAGAGGCTGCAATAAATTGGTTTAAAAATCGCAGAACATCAAAAACAAGGAGACAAAATGTTTCATCTGAAGACCAAACGCCGCCTCATGAGTGTGGCAGTGGCCAGCGCATGCGGCCTAATGAGTATGCACGCGCAAGCGCAACAAGCTGAGCCAAGCAAAACAACGGAGCCGGGCACCAGCAAAAAGAGCAATCCAGATTCAGAAAAAATTCAAGAGGTTCAAGTCACCGCGACCCGCTACTCCACCTCGTTATTGAAAACGCCTTTAGCAGTCACGGCTTTCAATCAAGAAAGCCTGGCGCGCATGGGTGTCACTAGCGCCAAGGACTTGGCGAACGAAATTCCTAACGTCACCATCGTGCAATCCAATGATTCCGCGATTCAGGTCACGATTCGCGGTATCACGTCCAGCAACACCACCGAAATTGGCGATCCAGCGGTCGGCTTCCACGTTGACGGTATGTATTCCCCACGTCCACAAGGTGCGCAAGCTTTGATGTTTGACGTCGCGCAAGTCGAAGTCTTGCGAGGCCCACAAGGGACTTTGTTTGGTCGCAACTCGACTGGTGGTACGATCAATGTGATCTCTGCAAAACCCGATTTTAGCGGCAATTACGGCAGTGCAGAAATTGAACTCGGCAACTACAACAAGCGTCAGGTTCACGCGATACAAAATATTAAAGTCAATAATGAGTTGGCTCTGCGCGCAGCGATCATGAAAGTGACGCGCGATGGTTATGCGAATCAAATGCAAGATTTTAGCGAAGCCAATTTGCCATCCAAAGGTTGGATACCCGATGGCATACCCGACAATATCCAACGTTGGAATCGCAAAGTAGATCCAAGCGACTACTATACAAACCAAAATGAATGGGCCGCGCGTTTGTCCGCGTTGTACAAAGTGAACAAAGACTGGAAATTGCATGCGACCTATGAAGAATTTCAAGATTCCAGTGCTGGCGGTACGGCGTTTAAAGACTGCGAATCGACCAAAGGTACACGCTATGCATGCCCAACGGGTTGGGGGCGTTTTGATCTGAAAATCAATGTGCCGGGCATGACCGACATGAAGATTCGCACCTTACGTGCTGGTTCAAACTGGAATATCAGCAATGATGCCAGCCTAGACTACAACTTCGCTTTGGCAGATCAACGTCGTAGCCAGTTATATGACAATGACAAAGGCAATCAAACTGCCTTGCCATTCCAGATCACGCAAGATCATCCACGCATTGCTGGCGGCAATAACTGGGGTACCTGGCCATTGGCGGATCAGTATCAACAAACGGTTGATTCCAAATATGTGTCCACGGTGCACGAGCTGCAGTTAAAGCAACGCTTAGGCGATCTGCAATATGTGGCTGGGCTATTCTGGATGCATGAGAAGAATCAAATTAACTATGAAGTCGTTGACCTGTATCGCGCTCCGGTCGGTCTGGCATCAGGTGCGTTCTATGCGCAACCAGATCGTCAAGTCGATGCGAAAGCCGTATTTGCGCAGGGCGATTGGAAATTCGCGCCAACATGGACTGCAACTGCAGGTCTGCGTTACAGCGTGGATAAAAAGACCGACAAAGATGGTCTGAATCTCGGTGGATGGTGGGGACAAAAAGAGTTCTACAACGGTGGCTTTGACCCGGGAACACCAGGTACGCCTGGCTATCATCTGCCACAAGGCAATGACCTGAACTACGGTCCGGGCGGCAGCGCTGCTGCATACAAAGGCTATGGCACACCAAGTAAAAATGATCACAGCGATTCATGGCGCAAGATGACTTGGCGCTTAGGTTTGCAAACGCAAATTAATGAAAATCAAATGGCTTACGCCGCTTTGGCGACAGGCTACAAAGCGGGTGGTTTTGGCGATCGTACTTTAGCGTGCGGTGGTAGCGCGACCGATCCAGTGCAGCGCGTATGTGCGGATGGTAAGCCGAATACAGAAACTTTCCTTCCTTACAAACCAGAGTTGGTCACTAACTTTGAATTGGGCTACAAGGGTAAATTCTTAGATAACCGCATGAGTATATCGGCTGTTGCGTTTGCCATGAATTACAAGGATCAGCAATTAACTAATACCTATTTCGTCGCCAAATACATTACGCCTGTACCTTGTACTTCCGATCAACCAAAATGCGATGTGTATGAAACCTGGCGCACAATTAATGTGGGTAACACCAAGATCCGTGGTTTAGAAGTTGAATGGGATTACAAACCATGGCCAGGTGCAAAAATTGGCGGTGCATTCACTCTGTTGGATACCAAGATTCATGACTACGGTTCCTACAGTGATGACTATAACTGCGACGCGCGTGTTGAATTTGGTGATACACCATGCCCGGCACCTTACGCTGGCTTAGGCCCAGATAATGGTAAGCGCCTGTATGACGTCACCAATAACAGTTTGCCGAATGCGCCGAAACGTACGTTCATGCTGCATTTTTCACAGAAGTTTGACTTACCTAGCGGTTACAGCTTGACGCCGTACATCAAGATGAACTGGCGCGACAAGGCTTACTTTGACGTGCGCAATGAT
>CAYXJI010000117.1:6100-10237 GCA_964465175.1 uncultured Burkholderiaceae bacterium
AAATCAATTACATGATTGATCGTTTGGAGTCGACACGTCGGCCGCTATCAAAAAGCCTACGCACTGGTGGATGCTTCGGTACGCTTAGATGCACCGGAAGATCAATGGCACGCTGAGCTATTTGTACGCAATGCCAGCGATAGCAAAGCGGTTTACTGGCGAGGTTCAGGCGTTGGTGCGCAGATGAACTCGGCACCGGTTGAGCCTCGTATGTTTGGTATTCGTTTTGGTATGAATTACTAAGTGATCCTGTCTTAAATTCTTTCTTGCATTCCTCGGGGTGATTGAGCCTATGTTATGTGATCTAATCGATCGTATTGCATAGGCTCTTTTTTTTCGGAATTCGAATGGCCAGAAGTGCGGCATCGCTACTATAAAATTAAAAGGAACAAAGATGACAGATCGTCGCATTCAACAAATCGTGATCGTCGGTGGCGGCACTGCCGGCTGGATGAGTGCCGCTGCCTTATCGCAATTGCTGCCGAATGGCTATCACTATCGTCTCGTCGAATCCGATCAGATTTCCACCATAGGCGTTGGCGAAGCGACTATTCCCAGCATACGCAATTTCAATATGCACTTAGGCATCGATGAAAATGACTTTATCCGTCACACCCAAGGCACCTTCAAGCTGGGTATTGAATTTGTCAATTGGGGCGTGAACCATAGCAAATATTTTCACGGCTTTGGTTCGGTAGGGCGTGATCAGCCCACGGCACATTTTTATCACTACTGGCTCAAGCTCAATCAACTCGGCGTGGCGGGTGGACTCGAACCGTATTCGATCAACACGGTTGCGAGTGCCTTGGGAAAATTCAGTGTGGGTAGACCCGATTTACCGAATTCGCCACTGGCAGATTTATCCTACGCCTATCATTTTGACGCTGGACTCTACGCAAAATATTTACGCACGTATGCCGAACAGCGCGGCGTTCAGCGCACCGAAGGACGCATAGTCCAAACTTTACTGCGCGAAAGTGATGGCTTTATCGACGCATTGGTGATGGAAAACGGTGAGAAAATCCATGGCGATTTCTTTATTGATTGCTCCGGCATGGTCGGTCTCCTGATCGAGAAGGCCTTGCAAACGGGTTATGAAGATTGGACGCATTGGTTGCCTTGCGATACGGCGATTGCCGTGCCGTGCGCACTGGCTGGATCGGCGCAAGCACATACACGTTCCACCGCCCACAGCGCGGGGTGGCAGTGGCGCATTCCCTTGCAGCACCGTATCGGTAATGGACACGTTTTTTCTAGCAAGTTTATGGACTACGACACCGCGCAAAATATCCTGATGAATAATCTGGATGGCAAAGCGCTGGCCGATCCGCGTCACATCAAATTCACTACGGGTAAGCGCAAAAAAGCCTGGAACAAAAACTGTATCGCGATAGGATTATCCGGTGGCTTTATGGAACCGTTGGAATCGACCAGCATTCATATGGTAAAAACGGGCTTGATGCGTTTGATTACTTTCTTCCCCGATAAAGATTTTGATCAGGTCGATATTGATAATTACAATCGACTGACCGACAAAGAGTATGCACAGATACGCGACTTCCTGATCCTGCATTACAAAGTGAATCAACGCGATGATTCAGAATTTTGGCGCTACTGCCGCGAGATGGACGTGCCGGAAAGCCTGCAAATTAAGCTCGATCTTTTTGCTAGTAACGGTCGTATTTTGCGCGAGAACGAAGAGCTATTTCCCGAAGACAGTTGGTTGCAAGTGATGCACGGACAAGGCATGCGGCCACGTCGTTACAATCCGGTAGTCGATCAGCGTAGCAAAGAAGAAATCGCAGGATTCTTGCACAATACCCAGGCGGTGATACGCAAATGTGTGGACGCCATGCCTACGCATTTGGATTACCTGCGAACTAATTGCATGGCTAAGCCTATGACTTGATGAGGGTATTTACCCATAACGGAACTTGCCAAACGCTCGATAGTCGAAGCTTGGCGGAGAATAGATTTCTCTGGCAATTCGATGGCATGCCAGCACCGTTGTAAATGGTGCTGACGCACGACTAACAGCAAAAATAAGAACAGAGGCAACATGAAAAAACCGTACCCGCACATTCTCACCTTCTCCATCTTGCTAGGTCTGAGTCAAATCAGCTTGGCGCAAGATGCCACTTCCAAAAAGATCGTCGAAATCGGCCTGCAAGACCCGCAAGTTATGACATGGTTAGATGTCCTGACCAATCGCTTTGGCGGTCGTATGGTGGGCAGCGACAACTACACGCATGCCGCGCGTTGGACCAAAGAGCAATTGCAGCAATGGGGTATCCGAGCCGAGTTAGAAGAAGTGGGTCAACAGCCAGTCGGATTTAATCGCGGTCCTTGGTTTGGCAAGATGACTGGCGCAACAGAAAAATCGCTGCGTTTTGGTACCCCAAGTTATACCGCAGGTACTAAGGGAGTGCAACGCGGTTTTGCCGTCCTAGGTCCGGCGAATGAAGCCGAAGCACAAGCCCGCATGGCAGAATTTAAGAATGCCTGGGTCTTAATTCCTGGCGAGAGCCGAGGCATGGGACGCGATGGCCGTAAAGAATACAAACCCGATGCGGTGACTTTAAAATTAATTGAAGCAGGCGCATTGGGCACGCTACAAGCAGGCAAAGAGCCTTTGACCTTGCTTGACGCTAAACCAACCAGCTGGGATAAATTGCCGAATTTGCCGGACATTAAATTAAGCGCTGCGCAATATACCGAGATTCAAGAGCAATTAAAAAAAGGCGACAAGCCAGAACTCGAATTTGATATCCGTAATTGGTTCTATCCGGGTCCAGTGCCATTTCATAATGTCGTCGCACGGATTCAAGGCACCGAAAAACCCGACGAATACGTCGTGATCGGCGCGCACTTAGACAGCTTCGACAGCGCAACGGGCGCGGTAGATGACGGCTCTGGCGTGTCGCCGACAATGGAAGCCATGCGCCTGTTAGCCAAAGCGGGCGCCAAGCCAAAACGCAGTATCGTCATGCTGGCCTCGGCCGGTGAAGAATTAGGCATCTTAGGTGCCGCTGCCTATACCGAAAGATATGCCAAGAATATGGACAAAGTCGTCATGATGCTCAATCGTGATGGCGCGCCCGGTGCGGTCTCCGGCATCACGGTACCGAGCGCATGGAAAGCGCCATTTGAACGCGTCGCTAAAAGTTTGCAAGGTGTGAATACCGAATTTGGCTTCGAAGTGAAAACCAGCGATTACCCACGGGTACGCGCCGAAGCACTCTCGGGTACCGATGCATCCGCCTTCTCCATGAGAGGCGTGCCAACACCCTCTGCCAGCAACAAAACCGATTTCAACTATGGCCGCACTTGGCACACCTTGCTCGATACCTATAACGAAGTCGTACCCTATGCCAAGGCGCAGCAGCACTCTGCTATCGCGATTGCCCTGATGGCCTACGAAGTAGCAAATGCGCCCGAGCCTTTGAGTCGTGAGGGCTACTATTTACCATCGGGCTTGTATGTAGAATTAGGTACCAATCAGGGCAACGTCTTATTTGCATTACATCCAGAACTGGCGCCAGCCACCGTGGCACGCTTGATAGGTCAACTAGAAACCAATTTCAAACCACCCGCATTTAATCCCGCTGCGGCCCGACCAACGACGCCACCATCTGCGATCGGACAAGCAAAAGTGGTCGATGGCAAATTAGGATTTAAGCTGAATGGCACTTGGCCTGATAGCGCGCTCAGTGAATCGGTGAATACGTCACACAATCTAAAAGGCACGACACTCGCCATCAACGCACAAGGCAATTTGTTACTCAACGCAGCAGAGAGCAGCACGCCAGCAGGCTTCACCACGATAGCGCATCTCATCGCCGGACAAGAGCTATTGAGTAAATTGGAGACTGCAGGAGAATTAAAACAGATACGCGTAATTCGCGTGGGTGCGGAAGCGAAAGCTTTTGTTGGGGAAGGGCAGAAGAAGTAAGTGTCTTATTGAACTTGAACCCGCTGTAGTTTGGAATGAACGGCCTCTTAAATTTTGGTCAAAACGCCCTTCTTCCGCAAGCGGGAGAAGGGTTGGGGATGAGGGCGGTTCAGGCTCGTTCATGACATTTAAAAAGAGCGGGTGGTCAGCGCTTTTTGAGCATATGCCCAACTCTACTGAGTTTA
>CAYXJI010000118.1:0-10207 GCA_964465175.1 uncultured Burkholderiaceae bacterium
CGTTGTTCCTCCTATCAACGTAGAGGTTGCGTCGTCGTCACGCCTCGCCAGAAACACGGAAAAACGCACACTCGAAATCGTCCAACTAAGGTTTCTAGGTTTAATCAGTGTCCCCGCATTTATCGAGGTTTTTTGTACTAGCTTTTCTTTACATCTGTTTTGGAGAATGAAATGAAATTTCTATTCACCGTGGTAATTGTATTTTTTTGTTTGGATCAAAGTGTAGAAGCGCAGAATCAAAGTGTTGAAGGCGCGCGGGTGCAGTCTAGGCAACGCACTATACCTACAGCAGTAAGTTATGGAGAAACTCAAAAGTTGCTTTCCACTTATAGCGGAAACTTTTTTACGAGCTCGTCGGATAAACGAGAGCTATTGCAGTCGATTCATAGTAGGGGGCTTGAGAAGACTCCGGAAAATTTGGCGAGCTTGAGACAGTTAATCGCATCTAATCGCGATACAGAAGAGAAGATTATTCTCGTACGTATTCTTGGCGCCCAATATGCCAGCGAGGACAAGACCAAGAAAAATAACGAAATATTGCAGGAGCTGCGAATGCAAGCGAACTCAGGGAACGCAAAGCTGGCGAGAGCTTCGTTGTTGACCTTTTCTAGGCTCAATTTTTTTTCAGATACCGTTGAGATATTGACGAGGGCAAAGGATAAAAAACTAATTGATGCTAACGAATACTTTGGCGAGTTCGCACATCTTGCTCCATACGCAGCTGCGCCCTCACAACGCGATTTGATTAATAGAATTAGAAACGCAAAGAATACCTATGCGATAGAAATTTTAACCTCACATCTGTTGGAACAGGAGTTGCAATCGCGCTTTGAACCTGAGTCAAAAAGTGTTCTTGAGTCAATGTTGCAAGAGAATGAGCCACAATTTTCCATGGCGATCGGGGAATTTGGATTGATGAGTTCTATTCGCTATTCGAACTGGTTGCATGCGGTTTCGATCTTAGAGGCTAGTCATAAAAACGGTAGCTATCAGGATGCCATTTGGAAGCGAATTAATGATCCACAAATTGATCCACGAAAAATAATCGCGTTTCTAGGCTCAAGCGAAGGAGAATTTTTTATTAACGGCGTGCAGCAGAGAAAACAATTTGACGCCTCTCTTCAAAAAATTTCTCTTTACGTCAAACAACTGCCGCAGAACGCGACGACTCAGGCTTTAGTGCAAAAGATATCAACGCAAATTAATAGTAAAGCGCGAGTTTAGTTTGTGAAGCCGTTCGGCGAAGTTCAAAACATCGATGCGTCATTTCCGAATTCGCGAGCATGACGAAATTGTCGACACAGCATAGCGGAACAGGGTTAGGTTTAGTCAGCGTTCTTTAAATCGATAGCTTGTGCAGAGGCTTCTAGGGCATATTGACATTTTATTTTAACCATTCGATAGAAGCTACGAGTGCAAAAAAATGATTCAAAATGGGAAGCCTATTTGTCGTATCGCGTCGCAATTCGTCTGAACTGTTTGATCCTAGCAAAACTACGTGAATCGTGATTATGTCTTAGCAAAAAGAATCACCCCCCTCAGGCTTAATCGGCAGTTTGTATGCGGCGTCGTTACCGGAGGTGAGCGACAAAAGCTATCTAAAAGATTTTGTCGCGACCATACGTGAGAGCAGTTTTTTGCAATTGCCGAACATAGAATTACTGTAAATTTCTCGATGAGCTGTGTTACACTTTTCGCCAACAGGTGCGCGCTTCATTGTCTTGAATCGCGTTAAACGGGAAAGTGGTCACGATAGAAAACGCTATCACCAAGCCCCTGCTGCCTCCGCAACGGTAAGTGAGTGCGGTTACATCATCCATGCCACTGGTCTATGACTGGGAAGGCGATGTAACAAAACTTGCAAGCCCGGATACCGGCCTGTCGATCTCTATGTAGTCACGGCGAAAGTTCGTACTTAAAGTCATTTAGTTTGATTTTTCTTACATGCTCCCGCAGTGATAGGGTCTGCTCACGTACGGAAGGTACGCGAGGGATGTGTTCGCACATCCATGGCCGTGATGTTATTCATTGCTTCGATCACATTTTCAAACTTAGTCACAGTTTCAATAGCAGATTCACTTTCTTCACAGCACCTTACTTGCTAGTCGATTTCATTTGCGTGTTCGAGCACGCTATGCCCTGCGGCGCTTGATATTGAGTAATCGGTAAGGTGCCTTTTTTCCTTCGCTTTTGTTGCTATCAGCCCTAGGTAATTGGCATCAAGATCAGGCATCCATCCTAGCTAATTTCCTCACCCAAATAGCACGCTCTCAAGCAGAGTCTGATCCGTTTTCTACCGCCCGCAGCGTCCAAAAATCACGCGCCATTTTTGCTTGCATCAGGTAGTCATAAGGGAGCGTGAAATAGCCTTGCTGCCCCCAATTTTTACCCCAAGAGTTCATCACGATAAGACGTTGACTGTGATCGTTATAGCCAACCGCCAAGACCGCATGCGCGCCAGCTTCGGCTTCCGCCTTGGTCGGTAAATCGAGCACACCTCGACTGGTCATTTGCGCACTTTCAAAGCCGCTGTAAACGCTCAGACCAAAAACAAAAGGAAAACCATCGGCCAAGCAGGCCTTCAATTCCTCCAAGCGATGCTGCAGACGTTGATACGCGATGCTTTGATAATCTAAGGCTTGCTGATAGGCGTGAGGCGGCGGTTTCGTTGCGAATTGAAATGCCCGATACGGCCACGCACTCTCGCGACAAATGCCCAGTTTGGCGACGCTTTTCATGGCATCGCGAATTTGCGCCCCTTTGTTTTGCCGCTGCTTACCTGCCAAGGCGCGTGCGTTGTAATGCAAAAATAAGCGCGATGGATGATAGACAGGAGCAGCTTGTTCTTGCTCTCTTGCCTGACGCATGAGATTGAAACGAAAGGCATTGCAAACCGCATTTGCAGTACAACTACCAATGCGTGAGCCTTGATCAAACACTGGTGGGCAATAGCGTCGCAAATCCACGCGCGCGGGCAGCATCAAGGTAGGTACTTGAAACGCATGATCCCGAGAATCGGGACTATCGGCTTGCAGTAAAAATAGTTTGGCATTCAAAGGATTCAGCCTCCTCGACATGGCGCTTCAGCGCGCAACACAACAAAAGCAGTGCGAAAAAAATCTGCGCACAAAGCACATATTTAACTTGTAAATGAGAATGATTCGCATTTATAATAAATCACATTCACCTTTTTGAGAATTGCCAGACTTATGAACCATCCAGCAGAAACCAAAACTTGGCCTAGCGCCGCCAAGCCCTCACCCGCCCATCCTAGACTTACCAGAGTATCGAGTAGCGATATTTTGCAGGGCAAGCAAGAAGTCGAGATAGAACATAACGGCATGCTGTATCGCATGCGTTGCACCTCGCTCGGCAAGCTTATTTTAACCAAGTAAGGCGGGCGATTGCGCTTTTCTTTTTCCGAAAAGTATCAAACGACGCTAGGCTTTTTTTTCGCTGTTGTGCCGCCTTACTGAACTTCTCATTCTCAATAACTGCAACAACTCAGCGCAACGCAAGCGACTACAACCATAGAAGACGGACGCCAATCTCATGAACGCATCTACAAACAAACCTGCTTGCCAACATCTAAGTATCGCTCAAAGTAAAGTGGGCGAAGTGATGGTCTGTCCGGAATGTGGCGTGGTACATCTCGCCCTACAATCAATTTCCATGCGCTTTGACCTTGAAGCCCCCAACGAATTGGCCACCATGATAGGACAGGCCAAAGCGACTATCGCACAAGCACGAAAATTTACCATGATGAGTGCGAACGGCTTAAATCTCAGCGAACAGTTTGCGCAAGATGCGATCACGCCAGACAACTTCAGTGCTAGTCATTCACATAAAGTTCATTAAATTTTTTTGAACAAGGAGCATTTTCATGTGCGAAAAACATACGCCACCACAGCAAGGTGCGAACCAAACTGTAGCCAAAAAACCGACCATCAGTTCGCGCCGTCGTCGTCTCTGGGATCTCTCTCGTGACACGCATTGCCCAGTGATCGGCGTATGCATTCCATTGGCGGTACTTCGTCGTCTGATCAGCAAAGCGCTAGGCGGCGTCGCGCAGGCGGATGACTATGAAATTCATGTAGGAGCGATTTCAGAATGCAGTTATCGCAACCGGGTTTCTGAGATGCTGCAAGACGATTTGGATCAGCGGTATGCGCTCACCATCAAGCGTTTTCGTGCTGCCAAAACTAGCGAAGCCTTAACGCAACTGTGGTTAGAGGCGATCTATCAAGGTGATGTGGCTGGCGCGTTTTGGGCGGGTTTAACCCATCCCTTATGCGATGGCGGACTACAAGAAGGCATGTGTCGGGACATGCACATGTTGCAGCACCAAGCTGGCGCTACGGTACGCGCCGACATCGTGCGTTTTAATGCGGTGTTGGAGGAGAACGCGATACTCGGTCGCGAAATAGCGCGGCAACAAGAAAGGCATACGCGTTTTGTCCAAGAGAAGACGCACGAGATCGAACAACTACAACAACACATCGTGCAACTACGCGCCGACAGCATAGGCAAAGAAAGTGTGATCGCCTATCTCAGTGCCGATTTGCAGGCACTCAAAAGTACCGTACCCGAATTCGGCAGTCGCCAGCGCCTACAACAAAAAGTCGAACAAATGACACTCAGGCAGACCGAGTTAGAGCATGCTTTACGTGACATGAAAAACAAACTAGCGGAAGCCAAACGTGCAGGCAATGAGCTAGAGCAACAAGCCACAGTAGAAGCGCAGCCTAGCCAGCATCAACAGGTGAAGATGGAACACAAACGCCATCGCACCATTCCCATCACCTTGCAACTGCAACAAAAAAATGTACTCTGCGTCGGCGGCCGTAGCGGCAATGTCGCCAGCTACCGAGATTTAATCGAACGCGTTGGCGGTCACTTTGCCCATCATGACGGCGGCATGGAAGACAATCAAAGTTTGCTCGATAGTAGCCTAGCCGCCGCTGATGTGGTGATATGTCAAACTGGCTGCATCAGCCACAACGCCTATTGGCGCGTCAAAGAATTTTGCAAGCGCACAGGCAAGCGTTGCGTGTTTGTAGAAAACCCCAGCGTATCCTCATTCGCGCGCGGATTAGAGCAAGTTTCGGAAGAATTGAGCAGCACAAATCCATAGTAAGTCTCAGGCTCACTGCCATTAAATGAAGGATGCCAATGTGGGGCAGGTGCAACCCGCGCCGCCAGACCGTAGAACATCCGAGCATCACGTTCCGCCCCAGCAAGTGAGAGAATAGTTAAAACTAGGCGTTCACTGCGCCGCGCCTCGGCGTTATGGGGTTTTAAGCAATCAGTGTCCGAAACTTACTTCGAACTTACTTCGAACTTACTTCGAACTTTGTTCTTTCGAAGCCGTCAGCAAATGCAAAGGACGCACTTCCTTTGATTTTTCTTTATTTTCAGCGACAGCGACCGTGTCGCCATCCAAGAAGACTTCCATCACTCGCCAGGAATTTCCATATGGATTACGCACGATCATTCTAGTTTTGCCATTAAGTTGATAGTCGATTCCCGTGCCGCCGTGCACTGCGACATAGGTCAAAGTCTTACCATCAATCCCAGCATTAAAAGCTCTTTTTCCGGTGAACTTTAACAGCACATCATACAATCCATCCGCATTTTTCTTAGCCAATTGCGCCATCTCAATCTCGACACCATCGCCCTCAAAAAATTGACCATAAGGGTTCACCACTGGCGCCTGAGCCAAGGCTGCGCCTGTCAATGACATGCTGCACACAAACATAATCGCTTTAAAAATATTCATTTCAAGCACTCCAAAAATTAAAAATATCCTAGCTATCCAGCCATTATAAAACAAGGACTTCTTGAAAAAACCAAGACCCAATAAGGTCATGCCGGACTTGATCGACCTTGTTGGACTCAAGCTGGCGCTCCCCCACAATGTCGCTAGTTGCATACCAGAATGGAAGGACGGGTGAAACCCGCGCCGCAAGCACATCGATCGCTTGAGCAGCGCGGGTTTCACCCGCCCTTCCACTTTAATCACAACGGCGAACAATTTTGTGGCGCCAATTGTACCTCATGCGCACTCAGTCAGATTACGGATAAGATCAGGCATGCTCACCTCGTCATTTAACTTTAGGCAAACCCTGCACTAGATCCAACCAGGCTTGCGGCTGTGCTTGACCGCGCTCGCGGACGCCGAAGAAGGTGACGACTAAATCACCGGCCTTGTCATAGAATTCAACGGAAGTCACATTGGCGCGCTTGACCACCCAAGCGCGCGCAAAAGCGGTTTCTCTTAAATGTAAATTGAACTTAGGATCGAGCACGTTATACCAGTCGCCATGCGCTGCTGTTTTTTGTATTTTTCCGCTAAAAATTTGGGTGATGCCGTCGTTGCCTAAGAAGGCCATGATGGCGATATTATTTTTGGCAGCGCCATCTAAAAAATCGCGTATAGCCACTGGTGTAATCGCTTGCGCATAGCCGGTCGGCGCCAAGCGCAAGGCTTGTTCACGACTCAATTTAAATTCCGCCACCAAGCGCGAGAATTGATGCACATCGCTCATTTCTTTCCATGCCAATTGAAACTCTTTTTGGTCTATAGAATTGTCGGCTCGCTCAGTTTTTTTGTTGGCTTTGCTGCGTATTTTCAGTGCGCCATCTTGCTTGGCTTGACGATTTTCTTCGACCAATTGATCAAAGATGGCATTACCTGCTTCGCTCTTCACGTAGATTTTATGAATCGCATCACCACTCGCATCGAAGAACTGCAGACTGCGCGTGGTCTTGCCCTCTTTTGTTTGGCTCACCGCAAAAGCGTGCTCCCACTGCGCGAAGTGAAAACGGAGATCAATCGGCCCGCCTATGTAGCCGCCTATGGCATTTTGTTGGCGCTGCTTGTCTTCGTCACTGAGTGGCTCTGTTGTTGGTTTTGGCGTGTAACGAGTCGCGATACCAGTGACTTCGATGACGCCATTTTCATTGCGACTTAAGGCTAAGACCTCACCCAAATCGAGCGCACGACGCATGATTTTACGAGCCGCGTCGGGACCGCTTTGCAAACGCACGGCATGGGCTTGGGTTGCCAATAATTCGGCCTCTGAGACGCTTAAGGTTTTTGCGGCGTCACGAATTTGTAATTTCGGTTGTGCTTGGCGCAATTTGTCCCAACGGGTGCTGAGGTCTTGACTTGGTTGGGCGTCGGCATAACTGGCTAACACGACTAAGCTAGAGAGTGCGAGCAGAAAGATAGATTTAGAAATCACGGGAGTTCCTTTTTAAAAAATAAGAGGTCATTCAAATGTAGAAGTACGAAGCCATTAAAAACTCAGTTCGGCGCTCAGTACCACGCTGCGTCCCGGCATCACTTGGCGTTCAATCTCGGTGACTGCCGCGAGGTCTTTGGCGTCTTTCATCGCCGCGAGTTTGCGACTGCTGGCGTAGTCCCAGTATTTTTGATTGCTGAGATTAAACACGGCCAGATTGAGTTTGATATTTTTGTAGACGCGCCAATAGGCACTCACATCAAGCAGGTGATAGGCCGGCACGGCGAATCTCGCTGCGGTGACGCCACCGCCAGATACCACGTCTACGGGCGCTTGTTTGCCATCGACATAGACCAGATTGAAGCCTGCCCCAAAATGCTTGGAGGGTGCGTCATAACGCAGTCCCGCGCTGGCCTTCATCGGGGTCACGCTAGGCAGAAAATCTCTTTGCCCTGTCTTGCTATTTTCTGCTGTGCCATTGGCCGCGCCCCATGCAACATTGGCTGTGGTGCCACGCCATTCTGGCAACCAATGCGCAAAGTGCAGTTGTGCTGCAAACTCTGCGCCCCAAGTCGCTGCCTTACCGATGTTCTCTGGTCGATACAAGCCGTAGCTGATGGTCGGATAATTGACCGAGTCGGGCGCTTGAATCACGTACTCGATGAAGTCTTGGTAGCGATTGTAGAAGCCAGAAACTTGCAATTCCAAGGCTGGATGCGGCTGCGCATTGAGGCCTAATTCAAAGGCCTGACTAGTTTCATTTTTTAATTTTGGATTGCCGAGAATGGCATAGCCTTGACCCGTACCGGTATAACTAAACGAATCATAGGTACCGGTTTTTTCGGCCGCACTGACAGGTCGAGTATTACGGGAGAAAGCGGCAAAACTCGACAGGCTAGGCGTATGCTGCACATCGAAGCGCACGCTCGGCGTGATGAAATGACTAGTTTCTGCTTGAATTTCTTTAGCTGCTGCCGGCACACCGATGATGTAGGTCTTCAGATTTTTAGGATTGAGTTTACGCTGTTCAAAACGCAGACCTGGCGTGACGCTAGCGCGCTGACCAAGGAGATCGAATCCGATTTGATCATTGACGTAGGCGGCGATGGTTTTCCCATCCATATCGGCCATACGATTTTTGTTGGTGATCTGATGCTCACCAGTGGCGATCACCAAGCGATCTTCACGCCACGGACGCTGACTGCTGCTACTCTCGAATTTGAGGCCATAGTTGAGCGCATGTCGGTCCACATTTTTTTCGGCATCGAGACTTAGCCCCTTGAGTTTATTCAAGTAAGCAGTCTCTATGGTGCGGTAATTGGCTTTGCCACTCAACACATAATGCGCCAAGCTCCTGTCTTTTTGCGCGGCATCTTGGACGTAAGCACGAAGACTCAAATGATCAATCCAACTTGCGTCCAAACTATGGTCATAGTCCACACTAAAACGCTGGCGATCCGTGTTCGCAAATTGCTGCACGCCTTGCGGGTAAGTGGGGCTAATGCGACTGCTGAAAGCGCGCTGGCTATCGTGTTCAAAATGGTCGATGGTGAAAGCCAGTCTTTGATTTTTTTGTATCGTCCAATTCAACTTCGCCAGCACGGACTGGCTGCGCCAATCATCTGGATTCGGTGCAACCGCGCCTAAAGTTTTGGTTTGTGCACCATCGCGTTTCGCCACCACCAACATGGATTGCAGGGCAGATGGCTCAGATGAATTAGATGAATTGGCGGACTGCCACGCGCCCGTCGCACTGTGCAAACGACTCGTGTTCCCCGCATCATGCGCGAATTTATAGGCTGCGTAGGTGGACCGATCCGCGCTAAGAAAATCTTGTGGCGATTTACTTCTAAAACGCACTTTACCACCCAAGCCAGCAGCACCATTACCCGCCGTCTGTGCACCGGTTGCGATACTCACTTCTTGCATCATCTCTGGATCAAAATATTCACGCCCCACAGCAAAGGCATTCATGGAGGTAGCGTCTGGCTTGGGCGCGGCATCGGGCAACGCGATGCCATCGACTTCTAGACCAATGCGATTGCCTTCAATACCACGAATGTTGTAACCCGCATTGCCATTGCTGTCCCACACATTACCGGCACCGGAGGCCGTCGCTGGCGCAGTAACTAAAGGCTGATAGCGCACGATATTCGCCAAGGTCGGCGCTGTAGAAAATTGATCGGCGCTGATCGTCTTGCCTACCGTCGCCTTACTCGCCACCACGTTTATAGTCGGCAAAGGTATGAGACCAATCACATACCCCTCTTCTCGATTGCCCGTCAATTGCAAACCAAGACCATCGATCAAGGCATGCAAGCGCCGCTCCACGCTCGCGCCTAGTGGCAGTGTGAGCGTCTTTTGTGGGAATGTTTTTAGTGCAGGATTAATTCCCTCCGCCAAACGAATAGGCACATTCGCCTGCTGCGCCAAGGCGTGTAGCGCTTGCTGCAAAGAGACCGTCGCGCTACTTTCAGCTTGCGTAAGCGCGACCTGCTGCGGCGCACCGACCACCGGCAGCGATGCGCTGGCCGAACACAAGACAAAGGCATTCAAAAAAACCGCACGAACTAGCTGTGCAGAACGGCGTGGTTGAAACGGAATAGCTGTAAAACGAGGTTGAAACAGGGTCGATGAAAGATACATAGCAAGCCAAAAAAAAGGGCTGGCGATGCACGTGGTGCTTGGCTGGCAGGTTGGAGAGGAGATAGAAAACTAAAACAAATGCGGTACAGCGAGAGTGATCGCCATAAATGAAAACTAAAAACGTTAACTAGAAGCGATAGCTCACTAGCAATTTCACATTGCGTCCAGGATCGGCATTGCATGCACTGCTGTTATTGGGGCCGCAGATAGAATTACTCTGATCAAGATAGGCGCGATTACTCAGGTTATTCACATACAAGCCCAACAGCCAAGCGTCGGCTTGCCCTTTAACCCTGAATTTCCATTAGGATTTG
>CAYXJI010000119.1:0-8188 GCA_964465175.1 uncultured Burkholderiaceae bacterium
GTTTTTTTATGAAAAGACCTTGGCAACCGGGGAGTGTTCATATAGAAATTCTGGGCTTATTCGAGCAACGACAAAACGTGCTCTGCTTCCGCGAACATCATTCGGATCGAAAGAAGACTTTCCACTATCGCCAGTGATCTTTGCGAGCGTCTCTGACAGCGCCTCGATCAACTTCGTGGCGGTAGGTGATGCGGGATCTTCATTTGTGATGGTGTAAATGAAGTAGAGAGGGTGTGTGAGACGGCTAATAAGGAAGTGAGGGGCAGCCGGAGCGAAGCGCGGGGAACCAAAAGCGCAGCTTGTGATTGTCCCGCCCGACTGCAGGCTTATGTGGCATTACTCGTAAGTCTTCAGTGTTTCGAAAATGTCCTGTACCAAAGTTCTAAATTGACTGTGCACTGATTCCGATAACTTTTTTGCATTATCAAAGTCTGGCGCCGAAAGCAGAGGTACTTCGAAAATTGAATACTCTGGCATTGCCTCGTTATTCACCCACTTCACATCGCTTAGCTTTTTCCAATACAGGATCTGTACATCCTTTGTTTGTCCAAGCAGCCACAATTCAAAGTTTGCGTTTTTATGGTTTAGAACTAATGCAAACTTTAGCTTTCTAGTCTTGAGATAATCGTTTTGTAAGTAAAAGTATGTGAAATCTATGTAACCATGCAGCACATTCGCTACCGAGAATTCACCGCGGTATTTTTTTGAGAACTCAGTTCTTAGATTTTGAACAATACCAACTAAGTCTTGATAAGTTTTCTGGATTTCTCCGCTGGAAAATGCACTTTTGTAAGCCGGTATACGTGCATTAAGACTCTTGCTCGGCATCATCTATTCCTTTCAAAATCAACTGCGCATAACGCTAAGCTATCGGGATCAACGGCTTCATCGTTGATTCCGAGTTGAGCGACAGGTTAAAAGGCTTAATCGGGCAGCGCACAGTCATTTTTTGTCCAGTCATGAAAATTAGTCGCCACCAAAGCAAATCCATCCTCGGTCATATCGCCCTGACCAACGACAAAAACAGAGCCCGACCATCTTTCGACAGGAATGATAAACGCTCGTCCCCCGCTATCGTCGCCAATCGCCAAATGCCCTGGGCAGTATACCTTGGTCTCAAAAGTTGAATTTCGCTCAACAAGATCTTCGGCAGAATAAAGTACCACGCAATCACCAAATTTTTTCTCGGGATGATCAAGTAAAAACTGCGCATACATTGCGGGCAAGCGAAGTCCTAACCACTTTTCAATCTCGGCGATTTCTTCCGTCGTTTTCATCTACGCAATTGCCTTTTAACGCTGAATTGTGCGACGTGCGCACTGGTTGATCAATTAAAAGACACCCATCTCAATTTAAAATGGGTGTCTTGTGTAATTTCCTGAGGGCGGCCGGAGCAGCAGGCGGAGGAAACTCAACGCGAAGATTTGGGTTCCCTCTCGACGGAATTGCTAGGCGACTTTGAACTAATACCTCCCCTGAATTTCGAAGCTAAATATACTTTTCACGCTCATCTACGGCAATTAAAAGACTGGTGCGATGTTGCTTCGCTACTTGTTGCCAAGGATCTCCAGTTAGCGCCGACTCCAATGCCCATAGAAGATTAAGGCTTACTCCCTCGCATTTCCTTTTAGTAAGCACATATGCCTCAACTGAGCCTAATTCCCGTAGTTGTGCCACAGTATGAATGCCCGCGCGTGCGAGCATTTCTTGGGATTTCGGCCCCAAACTCTTCAGCTCACGTATTTGCAGCGCCATACGGAATTAGCCTATCGTGATTTAATTTTCATTTTGTAAAGATGACCGATGAACAATAAAAACTCAAAAACAATTAAAAAAAACAATTACAAGACACCCATCTCAATTTAAAATGGGTGTCTTGTGTAATTGATAAAATGAGAAATTCCTGCTGTTACTGAAAATGTCACGTACGCAAATACGGTGTTGATTAAAACCCATTTTATAAATGCGGAATGATCGAAATACGGGATGCACCAAACGACAGCCAACACAAGAGGTGAGATAAGCATACCAGCGGCAATTCGAATGTGTCTATTGTTCATGTTCAAGGTTTGAAATAACCGGCCGCAGCCGAAGAGTGCTTGCGGTAGCGTGAAGGACCGTATTCTGCGGTCCGGTTGATTGATGGGTTGAGCGTCACGGTTTGGCCCCTGAGGAATCCAATATTCTTAGATCTTTAATTGTGCGAACCACTTTGCTCGGTTCAATCAATTTCTCTGGATTTGCCGCTGGAGTACCACGCTTGATTACCCAGTCAGAAATTACTGTGTCAATCGGTATGGGGCCAACAGCGGAGAACTCGATTTTTCCTGACATACTTATTGTCGCGCCCCGCTCTTTATTTTCGGTGGCAGTAAATTTGTAGGCAATGGCTGTATCGCCCACGCGAGTCGCACTTCCAGTTACGTTGGTGACGCCGATACCCAAATTATTGCCAGCAGGGAGAACATACGAAAACTGTGTTCCTGAGCGACTGACTGTGCAAGGTTGTTTGAATTGATGCGCGAGAAAATACAGCACCATGCCGACTGGCATATCTAGCATAAAGAAAGGTGAAACTCCGGCCAGTTCCGAAGGGGTAAGGCCCCGATACAAAATCGGACCGCCGGTTATCTGATACATCTCTTTTGTTCTCGATCCATCTTCACTTTTCGCGTAAACCGCGTCAGTGAAACGGGTAAGCGAAACCAAATCAGCACCGCCGGATGACATTGAAATCGATGAGAAATCTTTCCAACCAGGTCCATCCTGGCATCCAAAAGAAACGCTTGAAGCGAAAAAGAGGAACAGCGTACAAAGTAATCTCATCAGCTTTGACCAGTGCATGACAATGACGCCCAACGCAAAATTGAGATGAGCCGCGAGTAACGGCTCAATCGAAGGTAAAATGTTATCACTGCTTCATCCTCGAATGCCCTGTTAGGCATCACCCGACCACCATCACTAGCTCGAATACATGCTACTCAAATCACCGATAATAAATAAAAACGAATAGCTGTGGTGCATACCAAAAACTAGACACTGCTTCATGCTTAATTGAAACTATTTCAATATCCGGATTCTGACCAAGCCAAGTTGAAATGGATCGTTCAACCTCGACTGGATCAATCTTCCAGTTTAACGAAAAAGATGATTTTGCAAATGTGAAAAGTTGAATTTTCATGATTTTCCTTGTGATGCTTAACGTGATTTAATTTCCATTTTGCAAAGATAGCCGATAAACAATAAAAACACAAACACCATTCCCCCAAAAAATTCACTTATGAATCAATCGCTTGTCGTACAGCAAATAGCATTATTCACGATAACCAAAAGTGTAAGCGGTCATGGTATTTTGTGAATATCTTCTACGAGACTGACTCTGGATATACTCTAAACGCAGAAACGTAAATCCACGCTAAGGGAGTATTCACCCACCCACAAACTTCCCCCGCGCCAAATGCAATTTCCGATAACTATCAATCAAACGTTGATGTCTATCCAATCCCTCTAATTGCATACTAGTCGGCTTCAATCCATAAAAACGCACGCTACCTTCTAATGAACCAAACACCGCATCCATGCGTTCATTGCCAAACATGCGGCGGAAATTATGTTCGTAGTCTTCGTAATCAAGATCGTCGTCCAGCTCGACTTCTAAAGCCACATTCAACGCTTGATAAAACAAGCCACGATCCACCGTGTTGTCGTTGTATTGCAAGAATGCACCGACCTGTTCATGCGCTTCTTCAAACTCTTGTAGGGCGAGGTTGATTAGTAGCTTTAATTCTAGAACGGTGAGTTGCCCCCAGACGGTGTTTTCGTCAAACTCGATGCCGATTAAGGTGGCGATGTCGCTGTAGTCGTCTAGCTCGTTGTTATCTAAACGCTCTAGTAATGATGCGAGTGCGTCGTCGTCGAGTTGATGTAGGTTGAGGATATCTTCACGGAATAGTAGGGCTTTGTTGGTGTTATCCCAGATCAGATCTTCGACCGGATAGACCTCGGAATAATCGGGTACCAAGATGCGGCAGGCGGTTGCGCCTAGTTGATGGTATTCGGCGACGTAGACTTCTTTGCCCATTTCGGCGAGGATGCCAAACAGGGTGGCGGCTTCGTCGGTGTTGGAGCTGGCGCCTTGACCGGAGAAATCCCATTCCACAAATTCGTAATCTGACTTGGCACTGAAAAAACGCCAAGAGACGACACCGCTAGAATCGATAAAATGTTCAACAAAATTATTCGGCTCTGTCACTGCATTACTGGTGAAAGTGGGTGGTGGCAAATCGTTGAGGCCTTCAAAGCTGCGGCCTTGTAGTAGCTCGGTCAGGCTGCGTTCCATGGCGACTTCTAAGCTCGGATGTGCGCCGAACGAGGCGAACACACCGCCGGTGCGTGGGTTCATCAAGGTCACGCACATGACGGGAAATTGGCCGCCCAAGGAAGCGTCTTTGACCAGCACGGGAAAGCCTTGTTCTTCTAAACCTTGGATGCCGGCCAAGATGCCGGGGTATTTGGCGATGACTGCTTGCGGTACATCGGGCAAGGCGATTTCGCCTTCGATGATTTGGCGTTTGACGGCGCGTTCAAAGATTTCGGACAGACATTGCACCTGCGCTTCGACCAAGGTATTGCCCGCGCTCATGCCGTTGCTGGCGTACAGGTTTTCGATCAGATTGGAGGGAAAGTAGACGACTTCTTGATCTGATTGACGCACAAACGGTAGCGAGCAAATGCCGCGTTCTTTATTGCCAGAATTGGTATCGATTAAATGCGAACCGCGTAGTTCGCCATCGGGGTTGTAAATGTCTAGGCAGTACTCGTCCAAAATCTCTTTCGGCAGCGCATCTTTTTTGCCCGGCTTAAACCATTTTTCATTCGGATAGTGGACGAACTCGGCATTGGCGAACTCTTCGCCCCAAAACGAACCTGCATAAAAATGATTGCAACTCAGACGCTCAATGTATTCGCCCAAAGCGGATGCTAAAGCGCTTTCTTTGGTCGCGCCTTTGCCATTGGTAAAGCACATAGGCGAATGCGCATCGCGGATATGGAGTGACCACACATTGGGAATAATATTGCGCCACGAAGCGATCTCGATCTTGATACCCAAGCTCGCTAACAAATTGGACATGTTGGCGATGGTTTGTTCTAGCGGTAAATCTTTACCGACGATATAGGTGCTCGCATTACTGTCGGGATTGAGGGTCAATAATGCTTGTGCGTCGGCATCTAAACTCTCGACTTCTTCAATCACAAATTGCGGGCCTTCCTGTACCACTTTTTTGACCGTGCAACGCTCGATGGAACGCAAGATTCCTTCGCGATCTTTGGCCGAAATATCCGCCGGCAATTCGACTTGAATTTTAAAAATTTGCGCGTAACGATTCTCTGGATCGACGATATTGTTTTGCGACAGGCGAATATTCTCCGTTGGAATATTGCGCGTGTTGCAGTAGAGCTTGACGAAATAAGCCGCGCATAAGGCCGACGACGCTAAAAAATAGTCGAAAGGCCCCGGCGCGGAGCCATCACCTTTGTAGCGTATAGGCTGGTCGGCGATGACGGTGAAATCGTCGAACTTAGCTTCTAGGCGAAGCTTGTCGAGAAAGTTGACTTTAATTTCCATGAGGGGATTCCAGAAAGCGTTAATAATGAATTAGCCGCCATTATCCTAGATTCCACCGTCTATCGCTTAATTTCCTCTCACCACGGTAGAGATGCTTAGTCTCATTTCATTTGTATAAACTCACGATAGGCTGTTAAGGCTTCGGGTTTGCTCATGGCATTCATGTGGCCAGCCTCACGAATTTCCTCGAAACGTTTGTTGGATTTATTCAGTGCTTGATACAACTCTTTGGCCGTGGCAGCGGGCGTTTGCACATCATTGGCGCCATTGATGATCATTAATGGCGCTTGGAATTGTTTCAAGGACACGCGGTTATCAATACTCTGCAATTCTTGATCGAGATTGACGGTGACAAACGGTTTGGCGAACCAGGGAATCAAATTGTCGGAATACGCTTGTGCGGTGGTCCCCGTGCCCTCCAGCACCAAACCATCTAGCGTGCGCATGCTGGCCAATCTGGCGGCGACAAAACTGCCAAACGAGTGGCCATGGACGATCAATTTACCCGGTGTAATTTTGCGCACGTGATCGTACAGCGCCAAAGTATCTCGTTCCAAATCTGACAAACGGACATCGCCTTTTGGCGCATCGCTACGGCCAAAATCACGATAGTCAAAGCTAATGAAATTGGCATTTAATTGCGTAAAAGCCTTGGCGATATTGTTGCCGTTCGCATCGACTCTGACACCCGCACCCATGAAGTACAAGACAGTAAATTCAGCCGATGGTTTGTGGATCCAAATACCACGGCTAATCGCCCCATCCGTTTGCGTGTAGTCGATATTGTCGAACTGGTAGTCGCTGGCTGTCTTTTTAAGGTGATTCAACTTGCCCGGATCTTTTGGTACGAATTGCTGCGAGGTGTAATGGTAAGTGGTACAAGCCGACATCGAGGTAACGAGTAAAGCCAAGGCAGCAAAGCGGTTGCATTTCATGGGTCAGTCTTTCAAGTAGTTTGATGGAGTAAATACTTCAATGAGCAAGTAGACCATGCCGGGCTCAATGCCAGATTGCCGACATGATAGGAATGGCATTGTATGCTCGATTAAGTCGCGTTGAGTGAGTTTCCGATGAAATGCTGCATGAGCCTTCTGAAATGAGAAATTAAGGGTAGGACTACGCAAAACAGACGCTGACGTCGTTGCGTTCGCCTCGCCGTACATTTGTACTGTCTTCGGCTCCGTGCCTAGTCAGCGCAATTTTGCGTAAGTCCTAAAGGGGATATTAGTGATTGCATCAGCCTTGAAAAGCCATTAGGCTACGCCGCGTTAGATCATGAATGGTAATAGACGGAAGTGGATTTTTAAGCGCGGCCTTAGCTTGCGCATTATTTGCAGCGACAATGCAAGAGCCGAAACGCGAAGGTTTTTTAAATTTTTTGAGAGTAGCTATGCTGAAACTGTACAAATACGGCCCTGCTTGGGGGACTTTAGATATGAGTCCTTTTTGTCTGAAAGTGGAGGTGTATTTTCAATTGATGAAAATAGCCTATACACCACAGGTCGCTAACGCACAAAAAGCGCCGAAACAGAAATTACCTAGCGTGAACCTAGAGGGGCAAGTTCTCTGCGATTCAGCGCTGATTGTGGCGCATTTTGAGGCGAATTCGCCCCATCCCCTCGATGCCGGGATGACGCCTTTGGAGATTTCATTGGCCAAAGCGTATGGCGCACTCTTTGAGGAAAAACTGTATTTTGTTACGGCATGGGCACGTTGGGCAGATGACGCAGCTTGGGCAGTTTATCGCGAGCCTATCAAGGTGTATTTTGGAAAAATAGGCGTACCCAAATTTTTACACGGCATGGTGGCAAAAATGGCGCGTAAGCAAGTGCTCAAATCGATCTGGGTACAAGGCATAGGGCGTCATAGTCGGGATGAGATTTATGCGATGGGCGCAGATATTTTGCAAACAGCCTCGGTTTTTTTAGGCGATAAACCCTATTTCCTGGGCGAGCAAGTGCGCACTATCGATGCCACCGTATATGCGTTTTTGTCGGCAATTTTGGATGTGCCGATTGAAACAGCTTTGAAACAAGCGGCATTGAATTTGCCAAACTTAGCTGCTTATTGCGCTCGCATGAAGACCAAGTTAGACGAATTGAATCAGGACTAAATTTGACAAAAAGGAACATAAGAAGCGCTTTTCAATGTCCAGCCTGTCGCGTTTGAACGCTCGATTTCTTAGGAATCGCTATCAAAAATTGACATCCTCGCCCTTCCAAACCACGCGATAGTTGTAATGTGGCGTCTAATTTTTTTGCGGCTTCTTTGACGATGGCAAGTCCTATCCCCATCCCGGCAGCACCGCCGGCATCCGCGTCACCGCGCCAGAGCCGTTCGAAGACGCGCTGTTGGTCGGCCGCGGTGAGCCCTGGCCCGGTGTCCGCTACAGCCAGCACCGCCCACGAACCGGACCTTGAGAGCGAGACTGCAACCGAGTCCCCGGCCCGGCAGTGGCGGGCTGTGTTGGCCAGCAGATTGCCAACCGCCTGGTGTAGACGGTCGGCGTCACCGTCGATGATGACGTTGGCGGCCAAGTCCGTACTGAATCGAAGGCCTGCG
>CAYXJI010000119.1:8198-10180 GCA_964465175.1 uncultured Burkholderiaceae bacterium
GTATCTTGTTGCTTGCCGCGGTAGAAGCGTTCAAACACGCGTTCCCAGTCTTCTTCTTTGATGCCTGGGCCATCATCGGCGATACAGAGTTGTAATGCGGTGGCGCTTTCGGTGAGTGTGACTTCTATCCGTCCGCCTTGCTGTACATAGCGTAAAGCGTTGCTCAATAGATTTTGTAGTAGCGACTGAAAACTTTGCACGTCGAGTAAAAAATTGAGTTTATCCGGGCTCTCCAAAGACAGCTCAAGATCCCGTTGGTTTGCTATTGTGGCCGCTGAGGTGAGCTCTTGGCGTACTAGTCGCGCGACGTCGATTTTGCTCGCTGCGGCACTGAGCTGCGCGTCGGCGCGTGCCAATTGCAGTAGTTGTGTCATTAGATGCGAGGCGCGCGCGACTGCATGATTGAGTTGCTGCTCTGCTTCGTTTCTTTCAGGTGCATCTTGTGCCATTTTTAAGACATGCGCCTGTGCCGAAATGACGGCCAGCGGTGTTCTGAGTTCGTGCGCCGCGTTTTGCACAAAACTATGTTCACGTTCCACTTTGTTTCGTAATAGGTTTAAGAAATGATTCAGCGCGTGCGCGATGGGAATTAATTCTGTGTACTTAGGGTTCGTTGGGATGGCGGACAGATCGTCGGCACCACGGGCGGCAAGCTGCGCGGAGAATTGTCGCAAAGGACGCAGGCCGCTTGTGACTGCGATCCATAGTGGCAGCAAGATGACCGGAAACGCGATGAGGAGATACAAGCTCAAATCTCGCGCCAAGGAGCGTAATAGCCAGTTAGCTTTCACACGCGAAGCGGCCACCACGACAGACCACGCCCCCGTGGTGGCCGAGAATTGACGGAACTCTCTACCCAGTGCTCGTACGTTGCTCAACTGCGCGTTGTTCGGCGGGAAAACGGTGTTGCCCGCTTGCGGCGAAAGATATACCAGTCGGCCATCTTGATGGCGCACTTGGATCAGCACCAGGGCGGGTATTCGATTGATTTGATAGAGACGATTGAGTTGGTCGGAAGTGGCCTGACTGATCGCGCGCGCTTCCACATCTTGTTCGATGCGGGAGAGGGCGACGATCAAGCCGGTGCCAACATCTTGTACGCCTTTATCCTCAACACTTTGGCTGGTCGCACTCCAATACATCACGGCCAAGAGTAAAATCCAAACCGCCGCAAATGCAAGCAGCAAGGCCAATATCAAGCGCTTTACTAGGGTAGGACGTAACAAGTTTGTGCATAGTTTTTTCAACAGATTTTTCATGTGGCTCACAACACTAAACTATAACCAACGCCGCGCACGGTTCTGATGCGGTGGTTGCCGATTTTACTGCTTAGATTAATGATGTGGACATCCATTGCGCCAAAATTGACGGGCTCACCTAGCGGCTCTAAACGCTGTGCCAAAACATCTTTGGCGACCACCGTGCCGGGTTCTCGCGCTAACTCGGTGAGGAGTCGGAATTCACGTGGCGATAAGTCCAAAGCTTGCTGGTTTAAATAAGCGCGAAAATGGCTGGGCTCTATGCGTAGCTCGCCTAGCTCCCATACTTCACTCGCTTGTTGTGCATAGCGTCGCATCACGGCGCGAATGCGCGATGTCAATTCGGCCATGGCGAAGGGTTTGACGATGAAGTCATCGGCACCACTATCTAAACCTGCCAAGCGGTCGTCTAACGCCGCGCTAGCGGTGATGATAATGATGGGCAGTTTAACGCCCATCGCGCGCCACTTGTGCAGCAAGTCAAAGCCATTGCCATCGGGTAGCGATAGGTCGAGCAAAATGCAGTCGAAAAAGAGTCCTTCAAACAGGGTCGGTGCATCCTGCACACGCCTCAGCCACTCATTACTAAAGCCCTCGGCCTTGAGCGCTTTATGCAAGGCGAGGCCGAGATCCAGATCGTCTTCTATGACTAGTATGTGCATGGAGGGATTATCCTAGAAACCTCAGTTGACCGCTTAATTTCGTCTTGGAAGTCGCATGAAT
>CAYXJI010000120.1:0-9840 GCA_964465175.1 uncultured Burkholderiaceae bacterium
GTTCTCTGGATTAGTCACAGCCTGACGCTTAGCAGATGCGCCAACGAGAATCTCGCCATCTTCTTGGTACGCGATGATCGACGGCGTAGTACGCGCGCCTTCGACGTTCTCGATCACTTTTGGTTGACCATTCTCCATCACTGCGACGCAAGAGTTTGTTGTACCTAAATCAATACCGATCATTTTTCCCATGATATTTTCCCTATCCTAAAAAATTATATTTTTAAACTTGGTGAGCGAAGAAGAAACTCAATCTTCGCTCTTCTGTTTCTGATGTATGGCAATAAACCGCATTTTCAAGACGCTTTTCCGCAATTCTTTTGATTTTTATGAGATTTCACCGTGTTGTTTGAGCATTTGCAGATCAATTTGCGCTTTTCTACTTATTTCGCTTGAGCTACGGTCACTAAAGCTGGGCGCAATAAGCGATCCGCTATCGTGTAACCTTTTTGCAATACCGTCACAATGGTATTGGCTTCCTGATCCGCAGGCACCATGGAAACCGCTTGGTGCTTGGATGGATCAAGTTTATCGCCTTGCTGTGGATTGACTTCCAATAGACGGTTTTTTTCAAACGCGGCATTCAATTGCTTTAGCGTCATTTCTACGCCCTCTTTAATCGATTCCACGGTTTGTGTTTCAACTCGCAAGCCCATTTCCAAGCTATCCTTCACTGGAACCAAGGACTCAGCAAAACTTTCGATCGCGAATTTGTGCGCCTTTGAAATATCATCTTGCGCACGACGACGAATGTTTTCGCCTTCGGCTTTAGCGCGCATAAAAGCATCTTGCAATTCGAGCACTTTTGCTTCTAATTGCGCCAAAGTCTCGGCAGAAACACCGGGCTCCATCACCACTTCTGGCTCAAGCTGATTTTGCGCGACAGCCGCTTGTAAAGCCTCAGCATCTATTGAAGTTGCTATTGTTTCAGTATTTTCTACTGGTTTATCTTGCTCTTGCATTCACAATCTCCATTAAAAACAAACCGTGTCCATACAAATGAGGTGGGTATTGCACAATTCAAGAGTAAAAATACTTTTTCCATTAAAAAAAATGAGAATCTTGAACTCAAAACGCAGCAAAACCTCAGCAAAATGTGCGATTGATTTGCTAGCTGATAACAAGTTGAGACACTTTAAGGACAAAAAAACGTGGTGACGGCGCCGATTTATGGCGCAAGTCGCGTAAAATTGCGGTCTTTCATTGATAGCTTCATTGATAACATCAACAAGAACGGATATTCCCATGATTTTAGTCACTGGCGGTGCTGGTTTTATCGGCGCAAATTTTGTTTTGGATTGGCTCGCGCACAGCGACGAAGCAATAATTACTGTAGATAAACTAACCTATGCAGGTAACTTAAATAATCTTGCCAGCCTAAAAAACGACCCTCGCCATATTTTTGTCCACGCCGATATTAATGACGGCGCTGTTTTGCAACAGCTGTTACACCAACATCAACCCAGAGCGGTCGTGCATTTTGCCGCAGAAAGCCATGTTGACCGCTCGATTCACGGTCCGGCTGCCTTCATTCAAACCAATGTGAATGGCACTTTCTCATTATTAGAAGCAGTTCGTTCCTACTGGCAAGCACTCGATGAGGGCAGTAAGTTAGCCTTTCGCTTCTTGCACGTCTCCACCGATGAAGTGTATGGCAGCTTAGAAGCCAACGATCCACCATTTACCGAAACCACCACGTATGCGCCGAATAGCCCTTATTCTGCGTCAAAAGCGGCCTCGGATCATTTGGTTCGCGCCTATCATCACACTTACGGCCTGCCAACCTTGACCACGAATTGTTCGAACAATTACGGTCCGCTGCATTTTCCAGAAAAACTCATTCCACTGGTCATCACCAATGCCCGCGCTGGAAAAGATTTACCAATCTACGGTGACGGCAGCCAAGTGCGAGACTGGCTGTATGTCAGCGATCATTGCGCCGCAATACGTCGAGTACTCGAAGCTGGACGTCCAGGCCAAACTTATAACATCGGTGGATGGAACGAAAAAACCAACTTAAACGTCGTGCATAGCATTTGCGATTTACTCGACGAATTACAAACCAAAGCGCATGGCAGTTATCGCGACCAAATCCGCCATGTGACCGATCGCCCGGGCCATGACAAACGCTATGCTATCGACGCCAGCAAGATAGAACGTGAGCTTGGATGGAAACCTGCAGAGACCTTTGAATCGGGCTTACGCAAAACGGTGAGCTGGTATTTGGCGAATGACGCCTGGACTGAACAAGTGTTATCGGGCGAATACCAAAACTGGGTAAGCCAGCAATACCAAGACAAATCCTAATGCGCGTATGAATCGCCTAGGTCGATAGAACAGAGAAGGAAAGAACACATATGCAAACACAACGCAAAGGCATTATTTTGGCGGGCGTCTGTATCCTGTCACCAAATCAGTATCAAAACAATTGCTTCCGATTTACGATAAGCCGATGATTTACTATCCGCTGACCTCCTTAATGCTTGCTGGGATGCGCGATATTTTGATTATCTCGACACCACAAGACACACCGCGCTTTCAAGAATTACTCGGCGATGGCTCGCAGTGGGGGATCAATCTTAGCTACGCGATACAGCCCTCACCGGACGGTTTGGCGCAAGCCTTTATCATTGGCAAGCAATTTGTCGGCAACGCGCACTCCGCCTTAATCTTGGGCGACAATATTTATTACGGTCACGAGTTTGAAGCCATGCTACGCAGCGCCGACAACAACCAAGAAGGTGCCACCGTCTTTGCCTATCATGTGCAAGATCCGGAACGTTATGGTGTGGTCGATTTTGATGCGCAACGCAAGGCGCTCAGCATAGAAGAAAAGCCGCTCAAGCCCAAATCCAACTACGCTGTGACTGGCCTGTATTTTTATGACCAGCAAATTTGCGATATCGCAGCCAATATCAAACCCTCGGCGCGCGGCGAATTGGAGATCACGGATGTCAACAATGTCTACTTACAACAAGGTCAGCTGAAGGTGGAACTGATGGGGCGTGGCATGGCGTGGCTAGACACTGGCACCCATGATTCTTTATTGGAAGCAGGTCAATTTATCGCTACAATCGAAAAACGTCAGGGCTTGAAAGTCGCCTGCCCTGAAGAAATCGCTTTCCGTAAATCGTATATCAGCGCAGCGCAGTTGGAAGCATTAGCACAGCCATTGAAGAAAAATGAATATGGGCAATATCTATTGCGCCTAATGAACCAAAAGAGTTTTTGAGAATATTTTTAATGACCAATTCCCAACATTGCAACTCCTTAAAATCTACCGCACGATGAATATTATTACTACCGATTTACCCGAAGTCTTGATTTTAGAACCCAAAGTATTTGGCGACGAGCGTGGATTTTTTTACGAGAGCTTTAATGCAAAAACCTTTGCCGAACGTACGGGTGTACAAACTGAATTTGTGCAAGATAATCACTCACGTTCAGCCAAAGGCGTGCTGCGTGGATTGCACTACCAAATTCAACAAGCCCAAGGAAAACTGGTACGCGTAATTGCCGGTGAAGTCTTCGATGTCGCCGTTGATGTGCGCCGTAGCTCACCTAATTTTGGCAAATGGACCGCAGCAGTTTTATCCGCCAGTAATTCTCGTCAGATGTGGATACCGCCCGGCTTTGCGCACGGCTTTATCGTTACTAGCGAATATGCCGAATTCCTCTACAAGACCACTGATTATTGGGCGCCAGAATATGAACGCTGCTTACTGTGGAATGATCCCGCATTGGCGATTCCTTGGCCGCTAGATGGTTTAACTGACGGCCTGCCAGCACTTTCTGGTAAAGACCAGCTCGGCAAATGCTTGGCCGATGCCGAGGTTTTCGCATGAGAATTTTGTTGACGGGCACGAGCGGTCAACTGGGTCGTAGTTTAGCGTCGGCTTTACAAGATCTGGGCGACATCATTACGCCACAACGCGCAGAATTGGATTTCTCGAACATTGCCACCATCGCGCCTTATATCGCGCAATGCCAACCCGATTTAATCATCAATCCTGCGGCCTACACCGCTGTTGATCTAGCAGAAAAAGAAAGCGCGCTCGCCTATCGCGTCAATGCAGAAGCACCTGCTATTCTAGCGCAAGAAGCAAAGCGACTTCACATAGGCTTGATCCATTTTTCTACCGACTACGTGTTTGATGGTAAAAAACGGCAGGACAATGGGGAGCTGGCGCCCTACACAGAACAAGATGTTTGTGCACCGCTCAATGTATATGGCGCCAGCAAATTAGCGGGAGAGCAAGCGATCATCGAAAGTGGCTGTGCCCACCTGATTTTTCGCACCAGTTGGGTGTACTCAGACTTTGGTAAAAATTTTTTACTGACTATGTTGCGCCTTGCCAAAGAAAAGACTGAACTCAATATCGTCAATGACCAATGGGGTACGCCTAGCTCGACTGACTTTTTAAGCGATGCGGTCAAACAAGTTATTCTGCAATTACAGCAGGGCGCGAGCAGCGACACTTGGTGGCAACAAAATCAGGGTCTGTATCATTTAACACCTCTGGGCTACACTCATTGGTGCGAATTTAGTCAAGCCATCTTTCAGCACGCCGCCACATTAGGTTTATTGACATCGGCCTCGCCTACGGTAATAGGCATTCCAAGCTCAGCCTACCCAACGCCTGCGCAAAGGCCGACTAATTCCTGTCTCGACAAGACCAAGTTCAGCCAACAGTTTGGCATCGCGCGAGCGACGTGGGATCAAGCCTTACAGGTCTGTTTGCAAACGATGCAGACACAGGCACACGTGGCAGCGCAAGCTTAGGGCGTGCATGGCCCGGACTGATGCGCTAAACTGATGCGCTGAAATCCTGCACCGAACTTAGATACCACACAAATGTCACTCAAAAAAAACACCATTTGGAATTTGATAGGCAGCGGCTCGCCTTTATTGGCAGCCGCCGCCTGCATTCCCTACACCTTACAACAATTGGGCGCGGAAGGTTTTGGTGTCTTGACCTTGATCTGGGCGCTGATAGGTTATTTTAATTTTTTTGATTTTGGCGCTGGACGTGCTTTAACGTATGAAGTCAGTCGTTTGCAAACATCCATGCAAGATGCCACACCCGACGCACGCCAGTTCGCTATCCATACGATTTTAAAAGCCGGACTATTACTGACCGCAGTCACTGGCGTCTTGGGCTTTGGTTTGATCATGGTTTTTGCGTTTCCATTGGCGCACGATTGGCTCAAAATTACGCCCGCATGGCAACACGATACCAAGATCGCTTTGCAAATCACCGCATTAGGCGTGATCCCTGCCACACTCACCAGCGGCATGCGTGGTGCGCTGGAAGGCTTGGGCTTATTTAAAGAATCCAACATCAATAAAATCTTTTTAGGTTTTTGTATGTTTATTCTGCCCACGCTGTCCATCATGCTGCATGGCGCTAACTTGTGGAAAATTACCGTCTATTTGGTGTTAGCAAGATTGGTCACCGTGCTGTATGGTGCCATTCAACTCAAACATTACTTATTCATTCGTAACAAACTGGCCATTGCAAAACAAGAATTCGGCAGCATTAAGCTACAGATACGCCAATTGATATCGTATGGTTTTTGGGTCACTGTCACCGGCATCGTCAGTCCGCTGATGGTCTACGGTGATCGCTTTTTTGTGAGTGCCTTGGTCGGCGCAGACAAGCTGTCGGAATACGCCATACCGCAAGAAGGCTTGATGCGATTACTCATGATCCCGATTGCTATATGTGGCGCCTTAATGCCGCTGTTTGCGACCATTGCCTCGCGTACCGACTTGCATCAGTCTTATACAAACAATCTGCGTCGCATGCTTAAAATCATGGCGGCGCTATGTTTATTGACCTTGTTGCTCGCTTATCCGGGCTTCGCTTGGTGGATTTCGCCAGAATTTGCAGAAAAAGCTTTCCCTATCACGGTAGTTTTGGTATTTGGCACCTTCATTAATGGCATCGCTGTAGTACCATATACCCTGCTACACGCAACGGGTAATACCAAGACGACTGCACTGTTCCATATCTTTGAATTATTTTTCTACATGGGCTTGCTAGTGCTGCTCACCAAACACTTAGGTTTGATCGGTGCCGCCTTCGCATGGGTCTGCCGCGTGTCTGTGGATTGGGTACTATTACACTTTGCGGCACAACGTCTGTTTAAACCATCTTTGCAGGACAAAGCATGCACCTCATGAGGCGAAACAAAATAATAGACATGCCGACTATAGCGCTGGCGCATCACGCGAGACGGCTTACATGATTCATGTTGCCATCATCAGTCATGGTCATGAAGACATCTTAATTGATAGCAAGCTCGGTGGTTTGCTGGATGAACGCACACGTCTAACGGTCTGGGTGAAAGACAATATGCCTGCCGCACAATTAAAGACCTACTGCCAACAACATCAAATTTTTTATACCGATGCCGATGCAGGATTAGGCTTTGGCGAGAACAATAATTATTTGTTCAATCTCATCCAAGAGGAAATCACTTTTCAGGCGGATGATGTTTTTTTGGTGATGAACCCAGATATTACCGTCACCGTCGAAACTGTGATTGCGCTTACAGCAAAAATGCAAGCATCTGGCCACGCCATCGCCACCTTGAATTTATATCGTGACCAAGCGATGACGATACCTGACAAGAACATACGGCATTTCCCAGGGATGTTATCCATCGTCAAAATGCCACTGGTGAATACATTTAGTGAAACCTACGATAAGGAACGCATTGCCGGCTCGGTCGATGCAATCGAAATCGATTGGGCATCGGGTGCTTTTTTGGCATTCCAACCCGCACTGTACCAAACCCTAGGTGGATTTGATCCTAGCTATTTTATGTATTTTGAAGATGTGGATATCTGTTATCGCGCACGGCGTGATCAGCAACAAGCTGTGCATTACTATCCGCATTTAAAAGCGATACACACCGCCGCGCATAAAAATAGAAATCTCTTTTCTCGTCATGCTCTGTGGTTTTTCCATAGCTTCTCGAAATTTTTACTGCGTCGTTATCTGCGTCTGAATTCTGCGTATTCAGGCAAGAACAAACCGCAAACGCATGCTTAGTCGCGGCAACATGAAAAATAAATTACTCATCACCGGCGCGACAGGTTTTGTCGGATCACATGTATTACAAATGGCAATCACGCAAAATCGCGAAGTCATCTGCCCAGTGCGTTCACCCAGCGCTAGCCTCGCATGCCCGCCAAGCGCGCAGGCAGTGATAGGCGATATCAATAGCCAAACCGATTGGCAAGCCCATTTGCACGATGTGAACACCGTGATTCATTGTGCGGCACGCGTGCATGTAATGAACGATTTGGCTAGCGATCCGCTCGCCGCCTTTCGAGAAGTTAACTTACACGGCAGCTTACGTCTGGCCGAACAAGCCGCGCAAGCAGGTGTCACGCATTTCATTTATCTGAGCACGGTCAAAGTCAATGGTGAGATGACACGCACCGGCACCGCCTTCACAGAAGACGATGTGCCCCAAGCCAGCGATCCATATGGGATATCGAAACAAGAAGCAGAGAGCGCCCTACTCGCGCTCGGTCAGCGCACTGGCATGGCGATCACGATCATTCGCCCGCCTTTGGTCTACGGCAAGGGTGTCGCCGCTAATTTTTTGAGTTTGCTAATTTGGGTCAAAAAGCAAATCCCACTCCCACTCGGCAGCATTCACAATCAGCGCAGTTTTGTATTCGTCAAAAATTTAGCGGATTTCATCCTGCATTGCGTACAAAATCCGCAGGCCTTTCATCAAGTTTTTTTAATCTCTGACGGCAAAGATTTATCCACCACAGAACTCTTACGCGAAGCCGCAAAGGCTTTGCAAGTGCCATCACGTTTGCTGCCCTTCCCTGCGAGCTTAATGAGCTTGGTAGCGAATCTAGTCGGCAAAAAAAATATCACCGATCGCTTATGCCAATCGCTACAAGTCGATAGCAGCAAAGCGCGTGAACGTTTGCAATGGACGCCACCGTTTAGCGTACAACAAGGCCTGCGTGAAAGTGCAGCGCACTTATTACCACCTGAGGCCACCGAACAATCACAATGAAAACTGAAAATTCACCATCATGAAACGACTAGCTGATTTACTCCTCGCCTTTCTCGCCGCGATCATTTTGCTGCTGCCTTTTATCATCGTCGCCTTATTGGTAGGTCTGACGTCAAAAGGCCCTGTTATCTATTGGTCGGATCGGGTTGGTCGCTACAATCAGATTTTTAAGATGCCCAAGTTTCGCTCGATGTTGATCGATACCCCTGCGATCGCGACCCACTTATTAACGAATCCCGATCAATACTTAACGCCCGTGGGATCTTTTTTGCGCAAATCCAGCCTAGATGAATTACCGCAACTTTGGAGCATCATCAAAGGCGACATGAGTTTTGTCGGCCCGCGTCCGGCGCTCTACAACCAAGCAGACTTGATCGCCTTGCGCACAGAGAAGCAAGTTCATACCATCGTCCCCGGCTTGACAGGTTGGGCGCAAATCAATGGCCGCGATGAATTGCCTATCCCGCAAAAAGTAGAATTGGATGCGTATTACTTGCAACACCAATCGCTGGCCTTGGATATAGCAATTTTGTTCCGCACTTTTTTTAAAGTCATCAAACGTGATGGCGTCACGCACTGAGCTGCGAAAGCATGCTTAGCGAAATGTACCAACCAATTACGGCGACGATCACAACATGATGCATACATTAGTCAAGCTGCCTCGACTACACAAGCAAATTATTGCTGGTGCAGTGGATGCTTTCTGCTTGCCATTGGTTTTTATTCTGGCGATATTGACGCGCTATGACACCATCAATATTGATTTAATTAAACACTATGCTTGGTTGATCGCCGCAGTACCGGTATTTGCAATTCCTATCTTTATTAAGATCGGTTTATACCGTGCCGTCATACGCTACATTGATCAAAAAATGGTAAGCGTGGTGGTGATTGGTGTCAGCCTATCGGTCTTGGCCTTGGTATCTCTCAGCTTCATGCTGCAACTAAATGCCATCTCGCGCGCCGTATTTGTAAGCTACTGGTCGGGTGCAATTTTATATGTAGGTGCAAGTCGCTTAGCTGCGCGTGCCTATCTCGGCGGCCTACGTCGCAACCCAAACTCGATCAAAATCGCCATCTATGGCGCAGGTACGGCAGGCATGCAACTCGCCAATGCGCTGCGTGCTGGCCATGAACTCGATTGCATCGCTTTTATCGACGACAACCGCGCCATGCATGGCTCTTCGATTGCGGGCATCAAAGTCTATGCCGTCGAAGCGATTCCACAACTCATCAAAAACTTTGGCATCAAGGAAGTCTTGCTCGCCTTACCTAGTGCGTCTAAAGCCAAGCAAAAACAAATTCTCGATCAATTAGAAACTTACAAAGTGCGCGTCAAAGTGACGCCCTCCATCAAGAGTTTGATCAATGGCGAATTACGCGTGCAGGATATTCGCGATGTTGAAATCGAAGACTTATTAGGACGCGATCAAGTGGAACCAGATGAAGCCTTATTAGCTACCTGCATCACCGATAAAAATGTTCTGGTCAGTGGCGCGGGCGGCTCTATTGGATCAGAATTATGTCGTCAGATCTTGCGACAAAAACCAAGAAGTCTGATGCTCTTGGAGATGTCAGAATTTTCGCTCTATTCGATAGAACAAGAGTTATCGGCGCTGCGTGATCAACTTGAATTACAGTGCGAGATCAAACCTTTTCTCGGCTCAATTCACGACAGCGCCAAGCTTGACAAGATTTTCCGCAGCTTCCAAATCGATACGGTCTATCACGCCGCCGCTTACAAACATGTGCCGCTGGTAGAACACAATCCCATCGAAGGCATACGCA
>CAYXJI010000120.1:9858-10129 GCA_964465175.1 uncultured Burkholderiaceae bacterium
TTTGATCTCTACCGACAAAGCGGTACGCCCGACGAATGTCATGGGAGCGACTAAACGCCTAGCAGAATTAATTTTGCAGGCAAATGCGCGCCGTCAACAAACGACGCGATTTTGCATGGTCAGGTTTGGCAATGTGCTAGGCTCTTCGGGATCGGTCGTCCCTTTGTTCCGCAAACAAATTATGCAAGGTGGGCCAATTACCTTAACCCATGCAGACATTACGCGTTATTTCATGACGATACCGGAAGCAGCGCAATTGGTTTTGCAAGCT
>CAYXJI010000121.1:0-501 GCA_964465175.1 uncultured Burkholderiaceae bacterium
ATGTACGCCAGCGTTGTCAGCCACAGGACCTTCGAATACCCAAGCTGGCAAAGGTGTTGCGCACAATGCTTTACCTGCATCGATATCTTCCTTGACCCAAGTCGCGACTTGCTGCCAACCAGATGCTTGCCATGTTTCAAATGGACCGACATTCCAACCAAAGCCCCAACGCATCGCGAAGTCGATATCGCGTGCATTGTCAGCAATCGTTGCGCCATGAATCGCGATGTAGTGGAAAGCGTCGCGGAAAATAGACCACAAGAATTGCGCTTGCTTGTTCGTTGATTCACGCAAGGATTTCATCTTCTTGACAGGATCTTTTTCCTTCAAGATGCGACCGACCAAGTCGTCAGCCTTAGCGCCACCAGCAACATAAGTGCCGCTAGCGAAATCTAAACGTTGAATATCTTTACCGACTTTTTTGTAGAAGCCTGCACCTGATTTGGAACCGAGCGTGCCAGCTGCCACCAATTTCGCCAAGACCTCTGGTGTTTTGTAGAC
>CAYXJI010000121.1:532-3342 GCA_964465175.1 uncultured Burkholderiaceae bacterium
GCATGGTTTTGATCACGTGCGCCATGGTGTCGAGACCCACCACGTCAGCCGTACGGAAAGTGCCAGAAGACGCGCGACCGAGTTTCTTGCCAGTCAAATCATCGACCACGTCAACGCTCAAGCCGAATTGTTCTGCTTGATAGATGGTTGCCAACATACCGAAAATACCGACGCGGTTCGCGATGAAGTTCGGTGTGTCTTTTGCGTGAACTACGCCTTTACCCAAAGTCGTCGTCAAGAATCCTTCGAGTTGGTCGAGGATGTCAGAACGCGTTGCTGCAGTTGGGATCAATTCAACCAAATGCATATAACGTGGTGGGTTGAAGAAATGCACGCCGCAGAAACGCGCCTTCAATTCATCGTCGAAGCCTTCGGATAAAGCGGTGATGGACAAACCAGATGTGTTAGACGCGAAGATCGCATTTGGCGCGATATGTGGTGCAACTTTTTTGTACAGATCATGTTTCCAATCCATACGCTCTGCAATCGCTTCGATGATCAAATCGCAGCCAGCCAAAACGTCGAGATTGTCTTCGTAGTTAGCAACCTCGATCAATGCTGCATCGTCTTTGTCACCGAGTGGTGCTGGGTTGAGTTTTTTCAGATTCTCAATTGCTTTGAGAACGATGCCGTTTTTCGGACCTTCTTTAGCTGGCAAGTCGAATAAAACGACAGGAACTTTGGCATTGATACAGTGCGCAGCAATTTGCGCTCCCATCACACCTGCGCCGAGCACGGCGACTTTTTTGACGATGAAATTAGGCATTGACGTACCTTCTAATAAAATTGAAATACGAAATCAGACTTGGTTGGGGTAGTTCAAAAACAAATTGATCTACATTTCTTATTCCCCTCTCCCGCAAGCGGGAGAGGGGTTAGGGGTGAGGGAAGTTCAGCATACTCAACAATTATGACTAGCTGATTGCTCATTCAATTCGAGAAAAAATAAACTTCATCTTTCTCAAGCACCTTCACCCCAACCCTTTCCCGCTTGCGGGAGAGGGGGCTGAAAAACTATTTAGAATAAATCGGCTTCTAAAGACAACAAATTCGCAGAACCAGAACGTGCCTGACGGATGCACATCGCTGTTTCTGGATACAAACGGGCAAAGTAGAAACGGATCGTTGCCAATTTCGCTTTGTAGAAAGTGTCATCAGAATCTTGTTTTGCTAAAGCGATTTTCGCCATTTGTGCGAAGAAGTAGCTGTACACCAAATGACCAGCAACGCGTAAATACGGAACTGCTGCAGCGCCAACTTCGTCAGGATTTTGGAAAGCCTTCATACCAATTTCCATTGTCAGTTTAGTGACTTTGTCGCCGAGTTCTGCCAATGGTGTAACGAACTCTGACATCGCTTCATCAGTACCATTTTCTTCAACGAAAGCTTGTACTTTCGCGCCGAACTTACGGAGTTTCGCGCCGTTGTCTTGCAAAATTTTACGACCTAACAAATCCAAGGATTGAACTGTATTCGTACCTTCGTAGATCATGTTGATACGAGCATCGCGTACATATTGTTCCATGCCCCATTCAGCGATGTAACCGTGACCGCCGAATACTTGTAAGCATTCAGAAGTGGCTGTCCATGCGTTATCAGTGATGAAGGCTTTGATGATCGGTGTCAATAAAGCGACTTCATCCGCGCATTCTTTACGCACTTCTTCATCTGGGTGATTCAACTCTTTATCGAGTTGTAAGGCAACATAAGAACAGAAAGCACGACCACCTTCAGCCCAAGCTTTTGCCGTCAACAACATACGACGTACATCTGCATGAACAATAATAGGATCGGCTGGTTTGTCGGGTGCTTTTACGCCAGACAAACTACGCATTTGAATACGGTCTTTCGCGTAGATCAGCGCATTTTGATAAGCGACTTCAGTCAAGCCTAAGCCTTGCATGCCCACGCCCAAACGTGCGGCGTTCATGAACACGAACATCGCGTTCAAACCTTTGTGCGGCGCGCCGATCAGCGTGCCAACTGCGCCATCCAAATTCATCTGGCAAGTCGAATTGCCATGGAGGCCCATTTTTTCTTCGATCGCGCCGCAGAAAATAGGATTACGTGCGCCTAAGCTGCCATCAGCATTTGGCATGAACTTTGGCACGAGGAACAGGGAAATACCTTTAGAGCCTTCTTGTGCATCTGGCAAACGCGCTAAGACCAAGTGAATGATGTTTTCTGCGCAGTCATGTTCGCCGGCAGAGATAAAGATCTTTGCGCCAGTAATTTTGTAAGTGCCATCGCCTTGTGGTTCTGCCTTAGAACGCAACATGCCGAGATCAGTACCGCAATGTGGCTCTGTTAAACACATGGTGCCGGTCCATTCGCCTGAAGTCAGCTTCGGCAAATACAAAGCTTTTTGTTCTGCTGTGCCATGCTCATGCAAACATTCGTAAGCACCGTGTGACAAACCAGGATACATGGTCCAAGCTTGATTACCCGAGTTCATCATCTCGTACATGGAATTATTCATCACCAATGGCAAGCCTTGACCGCCGTATTCTGGATCGCATGCGAGTGCAGGCCAGCCAGCTTCTACGTATTGTTGGTACGCTTCTTTAAAGCCTTTTGGTGTGGTGACCGTATGCGTGGTTTTATCATGGTGGCAGCCTTCACGATCACCGGAGTGATTGATGGGGAAAATCACTTCTGAGCAAAATTTGCCGCCTTCTTCCAACACTTGATTAATGATGTCGGCATCGACTTCAGCGTATTTCGGTAATTCCTTGAGTGCCGCTTCGACTCCTAACAATTCGTGTAAAACGAATTGCATATCACGTAAAGGTGCGATGTATTGACCCATG
>CAYXJI010000121.1:3352-9470 GCA_964465175.1 uncultured Burkholderiaceae bacterium
TAAATAATTGCTTTTAAATCTGAGCTTATGCGGCCGATTTAGCTGGTGCATAAGATTGAATCATTCTTTCAAATCCACGTTCCGCGCGATTCACGCTGCCGGACTTTTTTAGAAAACGTGCATCATGGTGTAAGGCTAAAATCAATCCGTACATTTCGTAGACGATCTGTTCAGGATCAACCTCCTGCTGCAGGTGGTTTAATTCTTTGGCTTGAACGCTTGCTCGTAATAAAGCGCCTTGCCAGGCATTAACCATCGCCACCAGTGCATCGCGAATCGGACCTTGTCTATCGTCATATTCAGTCGCACCGCTGATGTAAATGCAGCCGGATGCAATTTCATGTGTCACTCTTTGCACCCACAAACTAAACATAGAACGCAAACGAGGTAAGCCGCGTGCTTCTTTCATACTAGGATAAAAAACTTCTTGTTCAAACGTATGGTGATACAACTTAAGCACTTCAATTTGCAGATCTTCGCGTGAACCAAAATGCGCAAAGACTCCTGATTTACTCATGTTCATTTGCTCAGCCAATAGACCTATGGTGAGCCCTTCTAGGCCATTGCGGCTGGCTGACTCTAAGGCAGTCTCTAATATCGCTACGCGAGTAAGCTCTCCCTTGCGCATAAATTTCGACGTGATATTCATTCTTTAATTGGTCTTTTTTTCTGATCAGTGATAATGGTGCCGGCGATATTCACGCTCTAGTTTGACTTACGCAAAATCGCCCCAGCGTCGTTGTTGCCGCCTCGTCGTGCTCTAGCACTGTCTTCGTCGGCACGCCCAACTGGGACAATTTTATGTAAGTCCACTCTAGAAATTATCCTCAGCAGCGAAAAAAAAGCACGCCGAAGAAAATAATCGAACGACCGTACTATTCAACATGCGTCTATAAATGTCAATCAGAAAAAACTCATTAGAATGGATTACCTACAATAGTGTGCTTGATTGCGACAGTTACCAATTAAGTATGAAAAATGCAGGTGGCTTTTTGAGTGCAAATGAGGTATCGCGGCTCTGTTTTTTTGAAGCACATTTTTGGGATTACATCTAACAGCGAATAGTTTCAACTCCCTGTGCAGATGCAAAAACGCCACCCCTATCTGTACCTGATACCTAGATGTGGATGGCGCTTGGATTTTTCTACTATTTACTTAACGAGCGTCGCGATTTTTAACTATTCTTAAAATTCCTCCCACGCATCCGCACTTGCAGGCGTGCTGCTAGGCTCCGCTTTTAAGCGCGCTGGCTGGGCATTGGTTTTCTTCGGTGCAGGTGCTTTTTTGACGGGCGCTCTACTGACGGATTTGGCCGCCTTGGGCGCGCTATAGGCTTCTTGACTGAGTTTAAAAACACTGACCACTTGTACTAAGTTAGCCGATTGTTCTTGCAAGGTCGCTGCCGCTGCTGCCGCTTGTTCCACTAAGGCGGAGTTTTGTTGGGTGACGCTATCCATCTGGATAATCGCCTGATTCACTTGCTCGATACCGGTGGTTTGTTCTTGTCCTGCGGCGGTGATTTCACTAATGATGTCACTGACCCGTTTTACGCTGTCGACCACCTCTTGCATGGTACTACCGGCGCTATCGACCAAACGTGTGCCTTGACCTACTTTTTCTACTGAGTCATTGATCAATTCTTTGATCTCTTTCGCGGCACTGGCAGAGCGTTGCGCTAGGCTGCGCACTTCAGACGCTACGACAGCAAAGCCGCGTCCTTGTTCACCAGCGCGTGCGGCTTCCACCGCTGCATTTAAGGCCAGAATATTGGTTTGAAAAGCAATCCCGTCGATCACGCTGATGATGTCGACGATTTTTTTGGAAGATTCATTAATCGAGGTCATGGTAGCGACCACTTCTGAGACCACGCTGCCGCCTTTCTCCGCGATGGAAGTGGCAGTTTTGGACAGGATATTGGCTTGTCGCGCGTTATCGCTATTATGTTTCACGGTGGCAGTGATTTCTTCCATCGAGGACGCGGTTTCTTCTAACGAGCCAGCTTGCTCTTCTGTGCGACTGGAGAGATCGAGATTGCCGCTGGCTATTTCTGTTGCGGCGTTATTAATTTGCTCCGAGCCAGTGCGCACTTCGCTGACTACGGCGAGTAGGCTGGCATTCATTTCTGAGAGCGCGCGAATAAGCTGGCCGGTTTCGCATGTGCTTTCCACTTCCACGCTTTGAGTGAGATCGCCTGAGGCGATCGATTGTGCCAAGCCGACTGCATTTTTGAGCGGTCTTGAAACCAATCGTGCGAGCCAGAGCGCCATAGAAAAGCCAATTGCTATACTGGCGATCATGGCGATGATAATCATCATACGTGCATTCAGAAAAAGCTTGGCGCTGTTGCTGACTGCAGTTTGACCTACCACGATCTGGGTATCGACGACTTTATCCAACATGGTGCGCATTTTTTTATTGCTATTTGAGGATTCAGTCCTTAGCACAGCGACGGCTTCTTGGGTCTTTCCTTCTTTGGCTAGGTTACTAATTTTATTGGAAATCTGCGCATAGTCATTGAAAGCAGTGAGTACTTCATCTAAGGCTTTTTTATCTTCGGCGGTATCGGCGTATTTAAGAAAGGTCGCATGGTTTTTCCGGAATGCGGCAATCGCTTCATTGGTGCGCTCCTCGTATTTTTTGGCTTCTTCGGGATTTTCTGCTGTTGCTAATTGCGCTTCCTGAGAACGCATGCGCGATACGCTTTCTTTCATGCTCATGCCAGCGACAGAGCTGGGTAAGATGTCGTTGCCGATCTCATTCGCGGCTCGATTGAGATTGGTCAATTGGAAGATGGAGAAGATACCTAGGAAGCAGGTCAGAAGCAGGACCGCAACGAAGCCGAGTATCAGCTTGGTCGCTATTTTTAGATCGTAAAACGCTTGCATGTGAATCTCCTTGGAAGATCGTTACAAAGTCTTAGAGTACTAAATTAATTTGTTTGTTTCAGTGAAACAATATACCTCAGAAAAGCTGCCTAGTTTGAAAGAAAATGGCGAAAATCATGCGCGATTCTTGTCTCTTTAAAGAAACTGTTGCTTCTTCATCGTAGGCTTACTCCAAATGAATATTGCTGAGTAGTCGTCTTTGGCGTTTGGTCGGACGTTCGGTGATTTGCGCCGCTGGTTCTTGTTGATAACGACGATTCTCCGCCTGTTGCTGGCGTTTGCGTAGACTATCTGCTGTTTCTGCATACATGGTCTGGGCGATCTGCGCCGAGCCACGCACTTCGAGGAGCTTGAGCACCTGTACCTGCCAGATTTGCTCGGCTTGATGTATTGTTAATAAATCGCCGATGTTGACATGATGTGCAGGTTTAATTCTCTGCTCATTTTGCAACACGCGGCCGAGGGCGATGGCATTGCTTGCCAAACTACGGGTTTTGAAGAAGCGTGCCGCCCATAGCCATTTGTCAATGCGGAGAGAGGTATTCATGGTATCTAGGCGAAGAGATTAGTGAAAAAATTAAAGATAGGCAGATTTAACGATAGGCGCCTAAGGTGGCGAGCCGCATTAAGCTGCGGTAAAACCAATAGGCTAGCCTATGCTTCAAACGTGTGCGCCAAGATTGCCTGACGACACAGAGTGGATCGATTTGAACGGCATCTTGCAGACCTTGGCGTAAGTGTGAATTAAGTTGTGCTGCAAAATCATGGTCACGTACAACGATGTTGGCTTCGTGGTTGACAAAGAGACTTAAACCGTCAAAGTTACTGGAGCCTACCGTGGCCCACTGACCATCGATGACTGCGACTTTGGCATGTAATTTGGTTCTGCGGTATTCGTAAATTTTCACGCCGCTCGCTAATAGCTTAGGGTAATAGGATTGAGCCACCGCATCTTGCCACTCAAAGTCACCCACGCCCAAGAGTAGACTAACCTCCACGCCGCGCTGCGCGGCATTGACTAGGCCATTGCGCATCTTGCGTCCTGGCGCAAAATAGGGGTTGGCGAGTATCGCTGTTTGGCGCGCCGCGCCTAGGGCTTTTAAATAAGCCTTTTGTATTGTCGAGCGATTGCGTAAATTATCGCGTATCACTAAGGCGGCCTGGCTGAGTGCCGCGCCTTTGGGCTTTAGTTGTGCGCGCAGTTGGACTGCTAATTTGAATCTTTGTAGTAATTGCAGCTTGCCTAGTTTAAGCCATTCGGCGCTGATTTCTTTATGGATGTTGTGTACTAAATCCCCCTCGACCTGTACCGCGAAATCCCAACGAGGATAGGCTAAGGGGGTATTTTTACCATCGTCTGATGCGCAGTCATTGATAATATTAATGCCGCCAATAAACGCATAAGTTTGATCTATGACCGCCATCTTTCTATGGGTGCGCGCCCAGCCACGCTTGAACCAAGGATTGAAGATACGGCATTGCACACCACTTCGCTGAAAATCGCTCTGTAACTGTAGCGTATGTCGATGGCCGCTACCAACCCAGTCGACAATCACTTGTACGCATACACCGCGTTGTGCAGCAGCAGATAATGCTTCGGCGACAGCCTGTCCAATCGAGTCGTTTGCATAAATGTAGGTTTCTAAGAATATCTCACTTTTGGCCGAGCTGATTGCTCGAAGTAAGGCTGCAAAAAATTGCTCGCCTGTGTGCAAGAGTTGCAAGCGATTGCCATCGCAGAAAACCAGTTTAGCCATGGTCGGGTTGCGCGCGATGGAGTTTTAGATCGACCGCAATAGGCACATGATCCGATAATTGTGACCAAGGTTTTCCGCTGAAGACCTTGGCCTGTTCCACCTGAAAGCCACGTAAGTAAACACGGTCTAAGCTGAGCCAAGGCAGGCCAGCAGGAAAGGTGCGCGCGTGTGTTGATTTGGGTTTGAAAAAAGTTTTTACCGAATTTAAGGTACCGCGTTTGAGTGGTAGCTCAGTATGGCTATGGGTGGCGATATCGAAAGCTTCAATCAACCCCAGTTCTTTGTACAAAGTGTGGCTTAATCCTTGGCTCCAATCGTTGAAATCACCGGCGATTATCAAGGCATGTTCAGGCGGCACTTGCGCTTGTATTTGCGCAATTAAAGCCTGCACCTGGCGGCGCCGACTGGCGGCGAATAAGCCGAGGTGTATCACAAAGCAATGCGCTTGCACCTCGCCTAGTTGTACCTGCACATGCAAAATACCGCGTTGTTCGTAGGCGTGATCAGACACATCATGATTGCTCACGTGCAGGATAGGGAGACGGCTTAGCAGGGCATTGCCGTGGTGGCCATGTTCATAGACCGCATTCATGCCATAAGCGCAGGTATGTGAATCACCCGCGAGGAATTCATGTTGACTTTGCTCTGGCCAATCGGCATGTTTTTTTGCGTGATGATCGTGCTGGCCTTGCACTTCTTGTAAAAACACCAGATCCGCATCGAGTAATTTGATCGCCTCTTTGAGATCGTGAATGCGTGTTTTGCGACCAAAGGCACTGACACCTTTATGAATATTGTAAGTGGCAATCCTAAGTTTCATGGCCTCGCCTTTGTATGCACACTGTTGTTGCTGTAAGGTGTTTTTGAAGTGTCGACCTACGGAGCCGACAGGCTACGCTGCGATAATTGTAAAATGGCTTCCGCATTCGAGGCTGAAAAACACAAATCAGCGGCCGCTTGCAAGGGTAGCCATTGATAGCGTAAATGTTCCCTTGGTGCTAGTGTAACCGAAGTGTTGCGCGGAACACATAGACCAAAGACAAACTCTTGATTGTGCATCACGCCCGGCGCATAACGGTGACGCCAAGTCGGGTAAATTTCATACACATTCGCGAGCTGCCAATCGGTCAAAGTATGGGCCAGCGTATCGATACCAGTTTCTTCCATCACCTCACGCTGTGCGGTTATTGTCAATGCCTCGTCTAGGCTGTCTTTAGAGCCAGTCACCGATTGCCAAAAGCCAGGCTTATCGGCACGTTCAAGCAACAAGACTTCGAGCTCTGGGGTGTAGATGACGACTAAAACGGACTCAGGAATTTTGTAAGCGCTGCTCATGGTTTGTTTTGGATTGGGCTGGACTTAATGGCAGTGGGACATAGGATGGCGGCAGTATGCCATAAATTGTGAAGGTGCTTGCTGATGTGACTAGCGTATTCGCATGTGACTGAATTAAAAACCTTTTAACCCAGATTTTCC
>CAYXJI010000121.1:9480-10100 GCA_964465175.1 uncultured Burkholderiaceae bacterium
ACGAAGAGCAGCAAAAATGGCCGAAAATGCGCCGACAGCACACCAATAGCACCGCAGGTGCGCCTAATGGGAAATTGGGATTCAAAACACAAACCGCCAATAAAAAGCGGCAGACTCAGTTCAAACCAAGTCTGCCGTTTTCAATGAAGTCGTATTAACTTTGCTTACACGACTTTAGGTTCTGCTGCGCGCAGACGAATATGCAATTCTTTTAATTGCTTTTCGTCGACTTCAGACGGTGCTTGCGTCAACAAGCATTGTGCACGTTGGGTTTTCGGGAAAGCGATCACGTCGCGGATCGATTCTGCACCGGTCATCATGGTCACGATACGATCCAAACCGAATGCTAAACCGCCATGTGGAGGCGCGCCGTATTGCAAGGCGTCGAGTAAGAAGCCGAATTTCAACTGCGCTTCGTCGTCATTGATTTTCAAGGCGCGGAATACTTTGCTTTGCACATCCGCACGGTGGATACGCACAGAACCACCACCGAGTTCCCAACCGTTCAAGACCATGTCGTAGGCTTTAGCGATACACTTGCCCGGATCAGTTTCCATTAAATCTTCATGGCCGTCTTTTGGTGCGGTGAATGGGTGATGGGTTGCCGTCCAGCGATCGTT
>CAYXJI010000122.1:0-6050 GCA_964465175.1 uncultured Burkholderiaceae bacterium
ACAGTTGGAATTACGCATACCGTATTGTTTAATATGCTCACGCACGATAGCCCAATCCATGGTTTCAGAGCTATCTACTTCCAGATAACCGCCACGCTCTTCGGCCAATAATTTCACGGAGTCTTGTGGCAAGATGCCGCGATCCCACAAGGAACCCGTGTAAGAACTATAACGACCGCGCTCTTTTGCTAATTCAGAGGACGCCAAATAAGCGTAGTAGCACACGGCTTCCATCGAAGTATCCGCAAATTGCACCGCATCCATGGTGGCGTAAGGAATACGCATCATATGCAAACAATCTTGGAAACCCATAATGCCAAGGCCAACTGGGCGGTGACGCAAATTCGAATCACGCGCTTTTTTCACCGCGTAGTAATTAATATCAATTACGTTGTCCAACATGCGCATCGCTGTCGTAATGGTGCGTTTGAGTTTCTCGTGGTCGAGCTTGCCGTCCTTTAAGTGAGCAGGCATGTTCACAGAGCCCAAATTACAAACCGCGATTTCACTGTCGTTGGTGTTCAGAGTGATCTCGGTACACAAGTTAGAGCTATGAACGACGCCAACGTGCTGCTGTGGTGAACGGATATTGCATGGGTCTTTGAACGTGATCCAAGGATGACCTGTTTCAAACAACATGGACAACATTTTGCGCCACAAATCTAAAGCAGCAATCTTTTTCGATAATTTGATTTCACCTGACGCAGCTTTGGCTTCGTAGCTGAGATAGGCTTCTTCGAAAGATTTACCAAACTTATCATGCAAGTCAGGAACGTCTGATGGCGAGAATAAAGTCCAATCGCCTTTTTCCATGACGCGCTTCATGAATAAGTCAGGAATCCAGTTCGAGGTATTCATATCATGCGTACGGCGACGATCATCACCCGTATTTTTACGCAATTCCAAGAATTCTTCGACGTCCATATGCCAAGTTTCGAGGTACGCACAAACTGCACCTTTACGCTTACCGCCTTGATTGACCGCGACCGCTGTGTCATTGACCACTTTTAAGAATGGCACCACACCTTGGGATTTACCATTCGTGCCTTTGATGTGCGCGCCCAAAGAACGTACTGGTGTCCAGTCATTGCCCAAGCCGCCCGCATATTTTGCCAACAGCGCGTTTTCCTTAATCGCTTCGTAAATACCGTCGAGATCATCGGCCACTGTGGTCAAATAGCAGGAAGATAATTGTGAACGCTGCGTACCACTATTAAAGAGCGTCGGCGTCGAGCTCATGAAGTCGAAACTCGATAACAAATTGTAGAATTCAATCGCACGTGCTTCGCGGTCGATCTCATTTAAGGCCAAGCCCATTGCCACGCGCATGTAGAAAGCCTGCGGCATCTCGATACGGATGTCGCGGATGTGCAAGAAATAGCGGTCATACAAAGTTTGCAGACCGATATAGCCGAATTGCAAATCGCGGTCAGCGACTAGGGCATTTGCCATTTTCTTCAAATCAAATTGGCTCAGCTTGGCATCGAGCAATCCCGCATCAATGCCTTTTTTGATGAATTTTGGGAAGTATTCTACATACTCGTCTGCGGCATCTTTTTGCGCAACTTCTTTACCAAACACTTCTTTACGTACCGTATGCAATAACAAACGTGCCGTCACTTGGCTGTACGCTGGCTCTTTTTCCATCATGGCACGGGCAGCCAAAATCGCCGATTTGTGCAGCTCTTCAACTGGCACGCCGTCATACAAATTCTTTAAAGTCTCAATCAATATCGCTTCGGCATCGACTAATTTTTCGAGACCGACACAAGCGGCCGAGATCAGCGCACGCACTTGTGCCACTTCTAGGACCTGAGGGCGACCATCCACGATCACATGGATTTGTGGAACGCCGGCATCCGGCTTACCCGCAGCTTGTGCTTCCAATTGTTGGCGACGCTCTTCCATCCGTTTGGCACGGTACAAAACATAGGCACGGGCGACATCATGTTCACCAGAACGCATTAAGGCCAATTCAACTTGATCTTGAATATCTTCGATATGGAAAGTGCCACCGTTTGGCTGACGACGCACCAAAGCTTGTACCACGTTGTTCGTGAGTTGCTCGACCAACTCACGGATGCGAGCCGATGCGGCGCCCTGACCACCACTCACGGCCAAAAACGCCTTAGTGACCGCGATAGAAATTTTTGATGGTTCAAACCCCACCACCGCCCCATTGCGGCGAATAATTCGGTATTGTCCCGTACCTTGGGCAGTTTGCGATTGGGTCGCAGAACCTGCTGGTAAGGCATTGAGATCAAAGGATGATGTTGGGGATATTTCTAGTGAAGAGTGCATTTCGCCTCCGGGTTCAGGATCTTATTGATATAAATAAACGATAAATAGTCAGTAAACTGACTATCGCTACTTGCGTTGGTACTACTGACTGATTGCTTTGAGGAAATTTTCGTGAAACACTATATCTAGTGCATTTATTTTTATTTGCACTAATTCTAGTGTCTCGACTGCGAGAGCGCAACCGGTTTTTTGAATATCGCCTAGTTTTATTTTGATGAATTTACCTAGTTCTGTTTGACTTTACAGGGTCGACAAAACAATGCGGATTACAAGGTAAGTGACCACTAACCTTGTTTGCTAGTTATTTGTGCAGAGAGAGCTGCCAGTGACGGTTGATGCTTTGATCGACAATCAAAACACATCAAGCTGGAAGCGCCGAGACGCTAAAATTCGCGACCTCGATGATGAAATTTACGTCCAAGCCCCTAAGGCTAGCCGATAGCGTAGCCAATCAAAATACGGACCTGGATCGGTCTTGCGGCCGGGTGCGATTTCAGCGTGCCCGACGATGTGCTCGATGGGAAACTGTTGTATTAATGCGGCACTAAGTTGCTGCAAACTAGCATATTGCGCATCTTCAAATGGCACATCATCTGTGCCTTCCAATTCTATGCCTATCGAAAAATCGTTGCAGCCATCACGTCCTTGAAACTGCGACAAGCCTGCATGCCAAGCCCGCTCTAGCACCGACACGAACTGTTGTATCAAACCATTACGGCGTATCAAAAAATGGCTAGATACTTTGAGGTCCCGCAGATCTGCAAAACTGGGGTGGGCATCGCAATCTAGGGAATTTTGAAATAATTCGACAATATACGGCGTCTCAAATTGCCCAGCTGGCAGACTAATATTATGGATCACCAATAGGGAGATGCGGGTGTGCGCGGGACGACTACCAAAATTGGGCGAGGGTAATTGCGGCACTTGCGGACACCAACCCTGTGCATCGATTAGATACGGCAATGGGCTAACCGGCAAAGAGGAAGTGAAATTAATCCGCGTCAACATCGTTGATTTTTAGTTTTTGTATGGAGTAACGCAATTGACGAAAGCTGACACCGAGCAAGTCTGCGGCCTGCGTGCGATTATTTCTAGTCTGTTTCAAAGCACTTCGTATCACTTCGCGCTCCACTCGCTCCAAATACAAGGGCAAACTACAGGGCAAAGTCGGTGCCACAAAAACCGATGCCGGTGCTGATTCATGCAATTCGCTATCGGCGAGCGAACCTGCTGATCGTGTATCGATGTCTGTGTTTAAATCAGCAAGCGTATCAGCGACAGAAGCTTGCAATTCTGCTCCCTCACTTACATGCGCGGCGGCAAAATTCGTGGCAGGCATGAGCCCATGCCGCGTGCTGGTGCGCAAACCGAGATCGATCACGTCTATACAGCCGTCATTGGCAAAGGCCGCCGCACGTTCCAAGATATTTTCTAACTCACGAACATTACCCGGAAAGTCATACTGCTGCAGCGCAGCCATCGCAGCTTGATTCAAGGCTATCGCATAGCCGGGACTAGCAAGCTTGAGTAAGATACTGCTCGCCAATTCGGGGACGTCACTGAGTCGCTGGCGCAAGGGCGGCAAAATCAATTCAATCACATTCAAGCGATAATAAAGATCTTGGCGAAACTTACCATTGGCCACGCACTGCGCTAGATTTTGATGGGTCGCACTTAAAATACGCACATCAACCGGCTCCTCTGAGGTCGCACCGACTTTACGCACTCGACGTTCCTGTATCGCACGTAATAACTTAACCTGCATCGCCAATGGCAAATCAGCCACCTCATCGAGCATCAAGGTACCGCCATTCGCGGCTTGAAAAAAACCATCTCGCTCGTCATTGGCGCCCGTAAAAGCGCCTTTGCGATAGCCAAAAAATTCCGCCTCCATCAACATTTCAGGTATCGCACCACAGTTGACGGCGACAAAAGCTTTCTCCGCACGCGGACTATTTCTATGGATATCACGAGCGGCCAATTCTTTACCACTACCGGACTCACCCGTAATAATCACCGGCGCCATGCTGCGCGCTAGACGACTGATTTGGGCGCGTACATGTTGAATTTCGGGAGATTGTCCAATTAAAAAAGAAGGACTAGAGGCCTTGGTAGCCACAATGGCGACTTCTTCGGTCGGTTTGACATTTTGTATCTGCAAAGCGGAGCGCACCAACTTGCGCAACTGATCTAAAGCCACCGGCTTAGACACATAATCGAAAGCACCCGCTTTCAAAGCAACAACGGCGTTATCCGTACTTCCAAACGCGGTAATCACGGCGATCGGTGTATTTTTATAATGGAGATTGACTTCCTCTACCATCTCCAAACCGGAGCCATCGGGCAAACGCATATCAGTCAGAATCAAGGAATAACTATGCTTACCCAAGTAACGACGAGCGACTTCCAAAGTCTCGGCGCTATCGACGTCCAAGCCCATTTTGATTAAGGTGATTTCTAATAACTCACGCAAATGGGCTTCGTCGTCAATCACCAACACTCTTGCCGAAGCACTGTGTTCATTATTGTCCATGACCCGACTCATACTTTTCCACCCATACGCTGGTTTTCATTGGAAGAAAAATTAATCACAAAACGCCCACCAGGCTCAATCCCAAAAGTTGCGGTCTCATCATTTCTATATTCATAATCTAGAAAAGCATGATTATTCAAACATAATTCACGCGCCATATAAAGACCTAAACCCGTCCCTTTACTGGAGGTCGTATAAATGGGCTCAAACAAATGTGCCCGCACCGCAGACGAGATACCAGGGCCGTCATCTTGTATGTGCAATTCACGTCGATTGCCGGACGCAATTTTAATAATCAAGCGAATACTGCCGGGCTTACCACTGGCATAGCGCAAGGCATTGGATAAAAGATTGGTGACCACCTCATGTAAATGTCCAGGATCAAACACCACATGAAAACGTCCCGAATCAGTCAGATGTATGACTTGATTAGAAATGCCACGCGTCTCCACAAACTCTTGCACAATATCACGCAGCACATCCATCAACAAAATCGGCTGCAGATTCATTTGTGCTTTACGTGACAACTTTAAGATATCTTCAATCAATTGATTCAAGCGAGTCACATTATCATCCACAATTTTCAACAGCCTTTTGGACTGCACTTCATTATGGACATCTTCACTCAATAAAGAAGCGGCATAAGAAATCGACGACAAGGGATTGCGTACTTCATGCGCAATACTGGCCGTTAAGCGGCCCATAGAAGCCAACTTCAATTGCTGCGCCTGATTTTCTATGTCTGACACATTCTGAATAAAAATAATCGTGCAAGGCGCCACCGTCCCACCGACATGTTCAAAATCATATTCTTCGATGCGGATAAAGCGTAGTTTCAAATGGGTCACGGCTTCATGCGCTGCTTCGCTCGAAGAATAATCGGAAGATCGATGCTTATCATCGACAAAATGTCTGAGCACGACGAAAGACGCGCCTTCATTTCTTAACCAGGTTGTGGAATCAGGTCGATGTCCGTCACTCCAACGTTCTAGCGCTGTGGCAATCGGCTCCAAACTTGGAATTTGATTGAGCCTCACCCGTCGGCCATTAAGCAAATTTGAGGAATGAACGCCCAACATACGATCAGCGGCGGGATTCGATTCAAATAATTGACCTTCTTGATCAATCACCAAAACACCGTCTTCCATATCCGCAATCACGGTACGATTAATCGCCTGCTGCAAGGCCAACTCAAACCCACGATGCATCGCCAATT
>CAYXJI010000122.1:6062-10049 GCA_964465175.1 uncultured Burkholderiaceae bacterium
ACACCACAGCGAAGTAAGCCGCACCATACAGACCCGCCTTATAATTTAACTGGCTTTCTTCGTTTTGCAGCAATTGAAACGTGTTCACCAACAACAGGAACAAAGAAACGGCCGACACAAAAGATAAAGCTAATAGCATGGGCGCTAAAATGCCGGCACCCGCTAAAGGAAATAAATACAAAATCACCAAGCCACTTTTACTGCCACCGGCGCCCGCATACAAAATAGAAATCACGATCAGATCGATCGTGATCTGCGCCAGCAAATGCCAAAAAAAATGTACCGACCAGCGGACTTTTAGGCCAACAAAGACGAGCGCCAAGCCAAGATAACCAACACTAATGACGCGCAGCAGCGTGACATTGAACTGCCAACTGTCTTGTAGCGATTTCAAATTCAGCAAGACCAGCAACACCAGCGCCAACAACACGCGTGAGGCATTCAAGGTCTGCAAAGAACGCCATAAAGTCGCACTCACGCTGGTTTGGTGCTGTGATGAGATCATCTCAATGGAAGATTAAAAGTTGAAGCGTGACGCTTAAGGATGGCGAGCGGCCAGATCGGCATGCTCTTGGCAGCAAAAATTTTGCTCGCCTTGCAGCACCGCTTCTGAAGCCGGAAAATAAATCTGGCAATGCGCACAATTGAGCATGGCCTCGCCCTCTTTTCGATTCGCGCTATAAGTAGAAGTGGCGTCCGCCCAATTATCTTGCGGTTTTTGCTGCGTTTGATCCGCTTGGTGCTGTTGCGTCTTATTTAGTCCAGAACGAAAATTCTTACGCACTGCGAAGTACACTAAGACAGCTAACAACAGCCACATTAATAACTTCATAGCACACTCCGATGTAACAAGACTTCCAACACAAACCGGCTACCGACATAGGCCAATAACAAACTCAAGAACGCAAATAAGGTCATTCTCAGCACCGATTTACCGCGCCAGCCTCGCCATTGACGGCCAGCCAGCAAAATGGCAAACAAGACCCAAGACAATACGGATAAGGCTGTTTTATGATCCCACTTAAACGCCACGCCCAAAAACTGCTCGGAAAAAATCACCCCCGACAACACGGTCAAACTCAAGAAAACAAAACCCAAGGAGACTAATAAGAATAAGATATGTTCCATTTTCAGCAAAGCGGGCAGCCTATCCAAGGCTTTCTCCAACCAAGACTGCGTCTGCGCGCCGCGCATACGATGCAAATGCAAATCTTGCACATACATGACCAAAGCATGGAAGGCGGCTATCGTCAAGGTGCCGTAAGCCAGCAGCGCAATCCCAATATGCCAAGGAAACATGGCGGGCTTATTTGCTAAAAAAATCAAGCTACCAGGAAAAAATAGAGGCATCACTGCAGTCAGCGCAGCTTGTGGCAAAACCAAAATACGCAAGCCATCTAAAGAAAAATTGCGATTTTCGACCAAATACACCAAGACAGAAATCCAAATCGCCGACGACCACATGATGGCAAAACCGATGCGCAATGCATGCGGCTCATAAATACTCAAACCGAGCGCAAAGCCGTGGAGACACCAAGCAACAGCGGTCACACTCATACCGAGTAGGTGACGGCTGGCGGGAATAAAGGGGCAGATCACATACAGGAATGCCGCTGCCAAGGAGAAATTAGTTAACATCATTCAAGTTTACACTAAGTCGGTATTTCTTTTTCTGCTTTCAGCAAGTTTATGAAGAAGATCAAAATCTGAATTTAGCTGCGCAACAAAGTCGGGACAAAAAGCCAAAAATACCATCAAGTAAAACACGAAGCGCACACGAAGCGCTTGACTAAGGGTATTTGCTTCTAGATACTGCGAAACTCCTAAGCGCTATCTCCTTACCAAAAAACGCTAGTATGCCAAATTCTGTAGCATGTCATCACAAGCAACATGTGAAGAAATGAGCGCAGATCAGCACAGATAGTCACAAATAGCTAGGACTTGGGCAATCAAATTATCTTTTTGCAGGAATTAAAATGAAAAAATCACTTTTCGCTTTAGCCGCTCTCACACTCACTGGCAGCTATGCGCACGCCGATGAAGGTATGTGGATGCCGCAACAGTTACCACAAATAACGAAACAATTAAAAGCGGCGGGTCTCAAATTAGATCCAAAATCTTTAACCAAATTGACCGAATTTCCTATGGGCGCGATTGTTAGTTTGGGTGGTTGCTCAGCTTCTTTTGTGTCCCCGCAAGGCTTGGTAGCAACCAACCACCATTGCGTGTATGACAGCGTGGCACGCAATTCCACACCACAAAAAAATCTTTTAGCAGATGGTTTCTTGGCCAAAACTTTGGCAGAAGAATTACCTGCCGGCCCTGGTTCACGTATTTTCGTGACGACCGAAGTGACCAATGTCAGCGACAAGATCATAGACAGCAATGTCGCCAAATTAACAGGCAAAGCGCGCGTTGATGCCATCGAAAAAAATCAAAAAGGCTTGATCGCCGCCTGTGAAAAAGAAGCGGGCTATCGTTGCAGTATTCCGACTTTTTACGGTGGCTTAGAATTTTATCTCATCAAACAAATGGAAATTAAAGACGTCCGTTTAGTGCACGCTCCAGCGGAAGGTGTAGGTAAATTCGGCGGCGACACCGATAACTGGATGTGGCCACGTCACACAGGCGACTATGGTTTTTACCGCGCCTATGTCAGCAAAGACGGCAAGCCTGCCGAATTTAGCAAAGACAATGTGCCTTACACGCCTAAGCATGTATTGAAATTAGCCAAAGATGGATTGAAAGAAGGCGACTTCGTGATGGTATTAGGCTATCCAGGCCGTACTAATCGCCATCGTTTGCCTTCTGAAATTGCTTACACTTTCGATTTTGAATACCCGAACTTCGTTAAAAACTCTGGCGAAACTTTGGGCATCATTGCCAGCGAAACTAAAGACAATAAAGACGCGAATTTGAAATATGCCGGCATGGTTGCAAGCATCAATAACTACTACAAAAACCGTCAAGGGATGTTGGATAGCTATGCAGGCAGCGACATTTTGGAACGCAAAACCAGAGAACACGCTGACTTAAAAGCTTGGGTGAATGCCAATCCTAAGACCAAGGCGGAATATGCAGCCGATATCGAAAAAATCGAAGCCATCTACGCAAAACGTGATGCGACGGCAAAAAAAGAATCTTATTTAGCGTCTTCTTACCCACGTTTCTTGGGTACGGCACGTACTTTGTATCGTTTGGCACATGAAAAAACCAAACCGGATGCAGAACGTCGCGCCGGCTTCCAAAATCGCGACTTGCCACGCTTCAAAGCGCAGGTCGATGGCGTAGAACGCAGCTACGATGAAAAAGTCGATAAAGCGCTGGTATTAAATAGCTTGGTCAAATATGTGGCAGCACCCGCAGCAGAACGTAATGCCAATTTCGATAATGCCATCGGCATTAAAGACGGCATGAGCAAAGACCAGCTCAAAGCGTTGTTAGATCAAATGTACACTGGCAGCCAGTTTGGCGACAAAGCTTTCCGCGCTTCTTGGTTAAATAAATCCGTAGAAGAATTCAAAGCCAGTAACGATAGTTTTATCAAGGCAGCCGTTGGCATGTTTGACGAAGGCATGAAACGCGAAGTCGCGGATCAAGAGTCCGCAGGCGATATGCAAAAAGCCTACGCCAGCTACATGAAAGCAAAAATCGCCTACATGAACAGCAAAGGCCAAGCGGTTTACCCTGACGCCAATAGCACCCTGCGCGTGACGTTCGGTAAAGTCGCCAGCCGCCCATTCGGTGCTGATGGCACCACATGGACTGCATTTACCACCGTCAAAGGTATCACTGCAAAAGCGACTGGCACGGGCGAATTCAACGCACCAGCTAATCAATTAGCCGCGATCAAAGCCAAAGACTTTGGCGTGGCTGTTGTCGATGTAGCGTCTGTGCCTTGTGGCGGGATGGCAGCGGATGGGTTGCACCCGGATGATGCTTATCACGGGCGGCTGTGTGAGTATCAGGCGAGTGAGTTGCTTCGCA
>CAYXJI010000123.1:0-741 GCA_964465175.1 uncultured Burkholderiaceae bacterium
AATACGGCAATACAACGCCGACATGATGGCACCATATCTCTAACGCCTTTATTCGATTTTGCTCCTATGTATTTACATCCCGATGGCATCGCAAGGCGTATCCGTTGGCAACAAGATGATGATGGATCGCCGAAATGGGCGAGCGTCATACGTCAGGCTTGTGATGCGGCAGCATTGGATTTTAGTGTGGTGAGAAATAGCGTTCAGATCATGGCTGAACCCTTGGCAAGCTTATTAGCGGACGCGCTGTCTTTGGGAATAGAGGAAGAATTAATCAGCCAAGGGCAACTATTTCAGGCATGGATTCGAGGCAATACAGGCGCGGCGTGCTTTGACCGAAGAGCTTGCCGCAGATCCTAGTATGCCCATCCCCGCAGTCATCAAAAAGATTCGTACGAGCTTACGTTTTACCATCGCCGAGTATGCAAAATTGTGTGGCGTATCGGCGCGCACTTTGCAAGACATTGAACGCGAGGTATCTAGTCCGAGCTTAGCCACGGTGGAAAAACTTTTGCGTCCTATGGGGATGGTACTTAGCGCAGTGCCTAAGTCGAGTTCGCGCTGACCTCATCTGAGAAAAAAAGTACATGCCAAAGACCAAGTTCAGGCTACTTCTTCGTCAAAGCAATCACCACCATCACCACAGCAAACGCCAACAAAACCGCACCCGCGATTTTCCAATACGAGTATGGTCGCTCGCCCTGTACTTCACCCGTTTGTCCATTCACCAAAAAGCGATAA
>CAYXJI010000123.1:751-9968 GCA_964465175.1 uncultured Burkholderiaceae bacterium
TCGCCGTACTTATACGAGGAGAGCCAAATCGGTAGCAGGATGTGTTTGAAGCTGATGTTGGAATAACGGGGCTGCATTGCTGTGATGCGTTGGTGGTCACCGCCTATGTCGCGGCAGATGGCGCTGCGTATGGCCTCTTCCATAATGACTCTGGCATCGACGAAGCCTGGTTCTAGCGCGACTTGGTAGGCCTCGACGGTGAAGCCTGATACATAATCATCGCGATAGCCTTGTAGCTTATTCAAATTCCACGGTGCTAGGTTGTCGGCATATTGTTTTGGTAGCGTTTTGGAGGCGATGACTAAGACATCATCGAAACTGACTTGCACTTCGCCTGATGCCGAGTACCAATCTGTCTTAGTGACTTGGCGTGTTTTGGTTTCGCCATCTTGTACATAGCTTTCGGTGACGGTGTAATCGACGCCGCGTTGTCCTTGATAGCTGGTGTCGGAATCGGCATCATAGGTCCAGTATGGCGTGTAGATTCCCTTCAATCCACGTTCGGCGCGATAGGCACGTTTGAGAGCGTTGGGGGCGAACCATAGGCCGTTGACCCAGTCGCTAAATTTTTTGCGCGCATCGCTTTCTTTGATGTCGAATGGGGCGATGGCTTTGGGTTGAATTTGTCGCTTGGCGTAGGCGTTGGCGGCGATCATCGGCGCCGCGCAAAATGGGCAACGATCAGAGACGATGTTTTGTCCAAATTGCGATTGCGCGCCGCATCCCGTGCATTTGACGGTTTGCTGTTCTAGCACCGTTTCGTTGCCCGCTTGCTTGCTTAAGTAAGCTTGATAATCTAACTCTTCGTAAGCTAGGGCTTGTTCGGTTTCATCCGACTCGATTTGATTTTGATTGCCGCAGTACGGGCATTTGAGTGCCAATTGACCCGGTGCGAATTCAAGTTTGGCACCGCATTGGGTGCAGGGATAAGTTTTGGTTGTCACTTGCAAGTCCAAAGTACGATGGTGGATCTAAGATCGCTTGATTCAATGATATCGAAGGGCGGGTGCAAGCCGCGCTGCTTAATTGCTCGATGGCTTGGCGGCGCGGGTTGCCCCCGTCCTACATTTTTTTATCCGACTTAATTATTGCGGTGGCAGCGGTGGTGGCATTGCCGCAAATAGATCTTGTAAGTCCGTTTGTTCGCTCGCCTTTACCCAGCCAGCCATGCCTTGTCGCCATACCAGACTATCGCGTGTCAGCGTGCCATTGGCGGCTTGGGCTTGTAAGGCGGCGCGTTCAAAAGGGCCTGCTTGTGCGCCATTGATGGCGACGAAGTATGGCGTTGCGCCCGGTAATGGCGGAGGCATTGCGCCAGCGGCTGGTGTTGGTGCGGTCGCTTGTGCTGTCGCTTGTGCTGTATTACTTGCGCCAAACAGATTACCCATACTTTGATTGAGCATACCACCCACACCGACGCCCATCATCGCGCCAGCCATGCCCGGATTTTGTGCCGCATCGCGCAAGGCTTGTGCGCCTTGGTACTGAGCGAACTGCTGCATATTGCCGATAGCGCGCATCGCACCTTGTTGATCAATGGCTTTTTCGACTTCTTCTGGCAGGCCGATATCTTGTACCTGCACTTCGCACAGCTCTAAGCCGTACTGTTCAAAATCGCCCGCAATTTTTTCTTGTATGCGTTGACCGACGACACTGACCTTGCTTTCCAAATCAATCACGGGCACGCCGATTTCTGGCATGACTTCTTTGATGCGCATGCCAATCTTGCCGCGCAGATTTTCTTCGATGTCTTGTATTGTGAAATCGGCTTGCGTGCCGACTAATTCGAGCAACACGGTTTTAGCATCGCGAATTCGCAAACCATAAATACCAAATGCGGTCACACGGACGACACCAAACTCAGGATCGCGCATGGTCGCGGGTCCCGCCGTACCCCATTTTAAATTGGTAAAACGCGTCGTTTTGAAAAAATAGACCTCGGCTTTAAATGGACTATTGAAGCCATATTTCCAACCTTTAATTGTACTCAAGAGAGGCATGTTCTCGGTGCTGAGCTCATACATGCCGGGCATGAAGACGTCAGCTACTTGGCCTTTGCCCATTTGACCTTCATTGACCATGACCGCGACTTGGCCTTCACGCACCGTCAATTTTGCGCCCATTTTGATTTCGTTTTGGTAGCGCTCAAAGCGATGCACCATCACATTGGGATTGTCGTCTAACCATTCGACGATATCGATGAATTCATTACTTAGTTTATTCCACAAGCCCATAGTGTTCTCCAGGTTGGTAAATGTGCTGACGATTTTGCTGATGTTTGTGCACATGGCGTGGCGCGGTAATTTGCCATTAACCATATTGCTTCAAGCTGTTGCGAGCATCTCAGTATTGCTGATTTAGTAAAGATTCACAAGTCCCACCTCTTGAGTGGCTTGTGCCTTGTCATTGCGCTTTTTTGAGGTGAGGCTTTGCGCCAGCATTTTTTAATAAGGCAATCAGTTTGCTATGGCCTTGGCGTATCGCGACATCGAGAGCGTTATCATCGGTCTGCCCGATACGGGTGAGGTCGGCACCATGGGCTAGTAGTAATTCAGAAAATTCTAGATGACCAAAAAAAGCCGCCCAATTCAAGGCGTGATCGCCAAATTTATCTGGCGCATTCACTTTCGCTCCTTTGCTAATTAATTGCTTCGCAATCGCCACATCGCCATCACGCGACGCCTCCATCAAAGGCGTGGTTTGATAGCAGCTGTGGGTGTGTTGATTGGGATTGGCGCCCGCATCTAAGAGTCGAGTGACGAGTTCACGATGCTGCCAACGTACCGCCAAGCTGAGCGCGGTATAGCCGGACTCCGCACCGGCATCAAGCGGCAGGCCAGTTTGAATCAATTGAAATACTTCCTTCGTCTTGCCTTGATTCGCAAAGACGCGCATCAGGGCTATTTTGACCGGCATCGTGACGACACCACTCGGCAGTGTTGTGTGATGCAAGTAGGCATTGACGTATTGTCGCTCGGCGTCATTGCTGATGGTTAGCTCCAATGCATGCATGAGCAAGAGCTCGCTAATCGCAATTTGATGACGTTCAATCGCATAGTCGAAAGCATCGTAGCCATCTTTGTCCCGCCACAAGGGATTCGCGCCCGATTTGAGCAGCGTACTCAGTACCAAGCTATGGCCATCCCGCGCGGCATCCAGCAATTTGTCGTCATCACTCTTGGTTTGCGCCGAGGCCATCTGCGCGCATGAAAGGCTGATGCTGGCGATGAGTAATAGTGAAAATAGTGAAGTCAGTAGATGCTTGAGTGTGGCGGTGTGCATGATGTTAGTGCTTGCCTATTTCGGATCTTTGATATGAGCCGCAATCGCTTTGTTGAAATTGGCGGGCTTGGCAAGCTCGATTGTGAGTCGCTTTGCCGCTTCGATTTGTGGTGCGCTCATGCGTTCTGCCGTGATGGTTTTTGCTTTAGCGCCAACGCTCGCGGGGTCGGCGGCGATTAGTTCAAACAAGGCCAATGCGATAACGGAATTTTGTGAGACACCGCGTCCTTCTTTATACATCACGCCTAAATTGTATACAGCGCTTTCATGTTTTTGCTCTGCTGCTTTAGCGAACCATGTGGCGGCTTTTGCCTCATCTTTAGGAACGCCTTGTCCAGTGTAGTGCAAAGTGCCGATGTTGGTCTGCGCTTGCGCATGCCCTAATTCGGCCGCCTTGGTATACCAACTAATCGCATGTGCAAAATCTTGTGCCACGCCTTGACCTTTGTGGTACATCACTCCGATGCAATACTGTGCTGAGACATCGCCTTGTTCTGCCGCTTTGTCAAACCAGCTCATCGCCAATTCATAATTTTGCGGAACGCCGTGTCCGTTGGTGTACATCAGACCGAGATTCGACTGTGCAAACGCATCACCACGTTTTGCCTGTCTAGAAAATTCCTTAAATGCCGTCGCGTAATCGCCGGCTTTGTAAGCAGCGACAGCTTCTGGAGTTCCTGCTTGGGCGGTGTGTGTGGGGGTAGTTGCGATGATGCTAGAAAATAAAAGCGTGATGAGTTTAATTTTTGAAGATTTCATTTTTGAAAATGCAGGATTGGTAAAAGTAAGGACATTTCTCATCATAAGTCATGCAAATAATTTTCTGAGTGCCATCTGATTTTAAAAGTGGTCTTATTGAATTTTTTGTTGTGTATTTGCGCCAGTTGCACCTTTTCGATGCGTGGCATAAAAAAAGTGAAATGGAAAAATGCACGTCAATTGGACGCGACTATGCGCATCGAGGGTTCCCTCTAATTTTGACCATCGAGGCTTTTCGTCATGGATGCGTCATATTTTTTACCTAAGATCGAGCCCTCTTTCACTTAGCGCTTGATCATGAAAACTCAACATTCACGTCGTCAATTTATCCGTACTTTTGCAGCATCGACCGCAGCCGTTTCTGGCACTCTGGCATTGAGCGCTTGTGGTGGTGCAGGCACTGCGCCTGTCTATGTCAGTTTTGAACATGGCGTTGCCAGTGGTGATCCACTCAGCGACAAAGTCATCATCTGGACCCGCGCAACGCCCTCAGTGAATTACGATGGCAGAGATTTTGACATTACTTGGCAAGTCGCTAGCGATGAACAATTTTTAAAAATAGTAAAGACTGGCAGTTTTGTCACCAACGCAAATCGCGACTTCACGGTGAAAGTCGACGTCACAGGATTGAGTGCCAATACGGTCTATTTTTATCGCTTCAATTTTGATAGCCGCGTATCGCCTATCGGTCGTACCAAGACGCTTCCGATAGGCAAAGTCGATCAAGTGAAATTGGCGGTGGTGACTTGTTCTAATTATCCTGCCGGCTATTTTCATGTGTATGGCGAATTGGCAAAATTGGGCGAGCTCGATGCGGTGATCCACCTCGGCGATTACATCTACGAATATCCTCGTGATGGTTATGCATCGCAAGATGCGGCAGCCTTGAATCGCTTGGTCGAGCCTAAAACAGAGATCGTCACGCTCAGTGATTATCGTAGCCGTTATGCGATTTATCGTAGTGATGTGGACTTGCAAGCCGCCCATGCAAAGTTGCCGTTTATTACGGTGTGGGATGATCATGAGTTTGCCAATGACACCTGGATCGGTGGCGCAGAGAATCATGATCCAGCGAAGGAAGGCCCCTTCAGTGCACGTCGCGCCGCAGCTTTGCAGGCCTATCACGAGTGGATGCCGATTCGTCTACCGGACAGCAGCAAAAACGACCGCATTTATCGCTCATTCGATTTTGGTAACTTGGTCTCGCTGCATATGTTAGACACACGTCTGATTGGTCGTGAAAAACAATTATCTTATGCTAGCTACATCAGCGCTACTGGCGCGTTTGATGCTGTCAAATTTGCGCAAGATATAGGCAATCCTACGCGCCAATTGATGGGCGCAGAACAAAGTACATGGTTGCAATCGCAAATGAAAAAATCGACTGCGACTTGGCAGATTCTTGGGCAGCAGGTGTTGATGGCACGCATGAATATTCCAGCGCCTTTGGTGCTAGGTCAAATCGGATTTTCTGACTACACCAAATTAATGGTGAAGGCACAGACCGCGCCCGCCGCCTTGACAGCGACCGACAAAGCGATCTTGGCGCAACCTGCAATTCCTTACAATCTGGACGCGTGGGATGGTTATGCGGCTGCACGCGAAACCCTCTTTGCCACCGCCAAAGCCTTGGATAAAAATTTGATTGCTTTGGCCGGTGATACGCATAACACTTGGGCTAGTGATTTGCATGATATGTATGGTGCTGCGATCGGTGTGGAGTTTGGTGTGACGTCAGTGACTTCACCAGGATTTGAAGAAATTTTTGCGAAAGAAGATCCGGCCGCAGTTGCCGCAGGTTTAGAGCAAATCATTGGACCACTGGTCTACGCCGAAACAAAAAATCGCGGTTTTTTGATCGTCACCGCGACACCCAGCGAAACCCGTTCAGAATGGCGCTATGTCAGCACGGTGAAAGCAAAGTCTTACACCATGCTTCCAGGTAAAACATTGAAAGTCTTGCCGGGTGCAGGCAACCGTAAATTGTTAGCGGTATAAAGAGCGCAGCGGCCTTAGGCGAATGTGAATGATTCGTCTAATCGCTAACTAAGTTCAATGCTGAACCACGCTCATTCTAGCCATTCCAGCTATGAAGTTCACAACTCAAACAATTCAACGCCGAGAGGCGGAGGCGCAGGGGAGCGCAGAGAAAATATTGCCTCGTCCTTGCCTCCTCTCTTTTCGTTTTCTTCGGCGTCTCAGCGCCTCGGCGGTGAAGAGTTTTTTCTAAATTTCATTTTGGTGATCCCAGTCTTCTCTCTCCATTGCCCCTAAGCATCATCGCCGAAAAAGTAACATTGCTTAACTTTCTGAATTGTTATCTGCGTTTAGAATTCGCTCATTCAATTTTTGATAAAGGAAGAAGCCATGAAAAAAATCGCATTATCCATCGCACTAATCGGTAGTGTTGTGAGCGCCTCCATGAGTGCCTCAGTATTCGCGCAAAGTAGTGCTACGAAAGTTGAAGTGAATCCTTCTTGGTACATTGCACCTAGCATCCATTCTCTCAGCCCAGATCGTGACTTCGGCGTAAGAAAAGACGGCCAAGGTTTGGGTTTGCGTTTTGGTAAAGCGCTGAATGAAGATTGGGATATCCAATTGGGTGGCACCGCTGCCAGCACGAAGCAAGGTTTGGCGCGTTATAAACAACAAACATTAGGCGCAGATGCTTTGTATCTATTTTCTCGTAGTGCTTTTCGCCCATTCTTATTGGCGGGTATCGGCTTTGAGCGTGACAAAGCGAGTCTAGACGCGGCAGAAAAAAGCAAGACTTCACCTTTCATCGGTGCCGGTTTGGGTTTTCAAGCGGACATCACAGAACAGTTAGCTTTCCAAGCGGACGTGCGTCGTTTGCAAGGTCAATTGCGCGGCAATGATTTTGGTTTTAGTAAAGCACACAATACCTATATCTCCTTGGGTTTGAACTACGCTTTCGACAAGATCGCAAAGCCTGCACCCGTGTTCACCCCCGCGCCGGCACCTGCGCCCGTTGTGGTTGAGCCAGCGCCCGTTGCGCCACCAGCGCCAGCACCAATACCAAAATTTGAAAAAATCACTTTGTCCGCCACTGAGTTGTTTGCTTTTGATCGCGCAGAACTGAAAGCGCCGCAAGCAAAATTAGATGAAATGGCGGCTTTGTTAAAATCCGCACCACAGATCAACAATATCACCATCAATGGTTACACGGATCGTTTAGGTTCCGATAAATACAATCTGGCTTTGTCGGCTAAACGTGCGAATGCTGTGAAAGCTTACTTGGTTAGCCAAGGCGTTGCTGCTGAGCGCTTAACCGCGGTTGGTAAAGGCGAAGCAAATCCGGTTGCCGAATGTAAATCAGCTAAATCAATGAAGCGCGCTGCTTTGATCCAATGTTTAGAGCCAAATCGTCGCGTTGAAGTAGAACAAGTTAGCGTGGAACGTCGCGTGAATTAATTTGACGTCGTAAGCGTGCGAGATTTCTGTAATACAGTCTTCGCTCTTCGCGTCCTTGCTTGACCCCTATTGGCACCTCGATTGCGAGGTGCCATTTTTTTATCCGCTCTGTGATTACGGCTTTGATCCTACAGAGAACATTCTGCCGCTTGTGATATCGACTTGGATATTGGATACTCGTGAATTGCTGCGCTTTATTTTAAAATTCCATTCCACCTACTCAGGTTTCGTGTAGACCTTAGTCATCAATCTGTTGCCTCACTTATTTTGGAGAATATGATGAATCGTTTTTCCCGATTTTATGTTGGACTACTATGCCTGGTTTTGATGATGCAACAAAGTGCGGCGCGGGCCGATGATCCCGCCAAGTTGGCGGATGGGGTGGATGTCAAAGGCAGTGCAGATCATGCCTTGATACAACGCTTTAAGGGATCGAGTCTACGTTTCGCGGAGAAGAAAGCCTTCGATGAGTTAGTGATGGCGCTGGGCTCGGAAGCAAGAAAAACGCGTGTCGCACGAAGGTGCGCGTACCACCTTGGTCTATGTAATGCCCAAAGATGTCTCTACACTTGAAGCTGTGCGCGGTTACCAAGCGGAGTTGGCAAAACTCGGTCAGGTACAAATTCTGTTCCAAGGTGTGAATGCGGGTGGACGTGAAGAGCTAGATGGTTTTAACACCGCATTTATGCGGCAGGTTTATGGCGATGAAAATCCCGCCAGTCGGTGGATGTCATGGAATAAGGAATATCGCTACCTGGCGCTACAGATTAAGCGTGCTGACGGCGATATGTTCATTAGCTTGTATGCTGGATTTAATATAGATACGTCGGCAGCGCATGATGATCTGATTCCATTCGGTCGCACCGGCGTGCGTCTTGACATCATAGAACAAAAAAGCCGCGAAGATCGTATGGTGACCGTGAGCGCTAGCGAGATGTCGAACGCTTTGGCGAAAACCGGTAAGGTGGCCTTGTATGGCATCTTATTTGATACCGCGAAAGCGGATATTAAGCCTGAGTCAAATGCCGCTTTGACGGAGATCGGCAAGCTACTCAAGGCGACGCCCAAATTGCGTTTGCTGGTAGTGGGACATACCGATGCCGTCGGGAGCTTTGATAGTAATCGAGATTTGTCACAACGTCGTGCAACGGCTGTGGCAAATGCTTTGCGCACACAATTTGGTATTGACGCGAGTCGTCTGCAAAGTTTTGGCGCCGCGTTTGCTGCACCGGTCGATGTCAACGAGAGCGAAGCAGGGCGTGCCAAAAATCGCCGGGTTGAATTGGTTGCCTATTGAGTTGCAACCAAAGTGCGTGTCCGATCGCGATGTACAGAAGTCAGAAACCATTTTCATGGTGCAAAATTAGGTCGTCGGCACGGCATAACGAATGTTCATGCCGTGCACTCAGAAAAAATTAGACACGATAAATCGACATTCCACCATCGGCTAAGAGTGCGTTACCAGTCATAAAAGAGGATGCATCGGACGCCAGGTACAAGACAGATTGTTAGTCTCTTCTGGTGTCGCGATGCGCTTGAGTGCGTGCATGTTTTGAACGTGCGCTAGCGCCTGTGCTGTGCACGCTATTGTCCGTGCCTTGTTGTTCTGTAATCCTAGAAACCTTAGTTGGACAATTTCGAGTGTGCGTTTTTCCGTGTTTCTGGCGAGGCAGAAATACCTTTTGTGCCGGGGAAATTGCCCTTGCAAGGGCAATCCGTTTCGTCGGCAGACAACATGTTGTCT
>CAYXJI010000124.1:0-9958 GCA_964465175.1 uncultured Burkholderiaceae bacterium
GCCGGTTTGCATAATGCCATCTGCGATTTGCGCCTGTAGTTCGACCTTGCCTTGCTTTAAGCGCGTACTCCATTCTTCTAGTAAAAGCTGACAGCGATAAGTTAGATTAAAGGTTTGCAATGCTTCTTGATGTTGCTCTACTGCCAGCGAGCGGAATCTTTGGACTAAATCACTGGCTGAATGTAAGGCACGATTGAGGAGTGCATTGCCCTCTAGCAGAGAGTGCAAGGTTTTTTGTAGTTTGCTGCGGCTTAAGCTAGGGCCAGATAAATCATCGAGTAAGCCTTGACTTAAATACTGCATAGTGCTGGCGGCGATCGTCGCATTGCCTAGGGGGGTATTCATTTCATGGGCGATACCTACGACTAGGCGACCTAGGGCGAGTTGTTTTTCTTGACGCATCACCAAACCCATCGCGTGTTCTAATTCCTTGGTGCGCTGCTTGATTTGTTCTTCGAGATTGGCATGCGCTAGCTGCAGAGCTTGCTCGGCCTGCAGTCGTATTCTTGCTTCCGCTTGCAGCTCTGTGAGTGCTTGATTGAGCTCAGTATTGCGGCGTGCTAGCGATGCCTCTAAGGCATAGCCTTGTTGACTCAATTCTTGATTCCTTTGCTGCAAGGAAGCGACGGTCATAATATCTTCAATCGTCTCACCGAAGTTCTTGGACAGTAGTTGTCGCCGTTGGCGGTTTAATTCAGTTTGACGTTCACTCGCTTGTAAGGCGATTTCGAAATGGCCCCATTTTTTGCCTAAGCTGACTATTTTTTTGAGCACAGCATCTTGTACTGGTGCAGTCAACATATCTTGGGTGTTGAGATCTTCCGCGAGTGCTAACAGCGCTTGCCAACCTTGCTCGAATTCTGGACTTTGGCACATTAAGAGTGCCTCGCAATAACGTATCCAATAAGACCAACTTCGATTGATATGGTAGGCATGTTGCTGCATGCCTTCTATGTGTAATAGATGTTCAGTGGTTTCCTCGCGCAAACCAAGTAGCGCACTGATAATCGCAATATTGGTATGCGCAATTAAGACGAATTTGTCGAGCTGCGCTGCTTGCGCAAGCTGCAGGCACTCTTTATGAAGTTGTAATGCATTGATTAAGCCTAACTTAGCGGCTTCGCCTTCTGTTTCGTTGCAGAGAAAATAATGTGCCGAGGCCGTGGTACCCAAGAGCTGGGTTAAGGGCAGCGGCTCTAATAATTCACGATGGGCGAGCAGCGACTCGCTCATTTCCAATACTTCGCTGTACATTTCGCAATGAATCATGACCACGCAACGGCTGACACGCATACTGATGGCATCTTGTTGGCGACCACATTGTTCGAACATTTCTGCTGCCATCGCCGTGCTGTGCAATGCAGCTGAATGGAGTTGCAGCGTGATTTGAACTAGCTGCATTAATTCCCAGATCCAAGCACGCGCCAGATTGCTGCTGAGTGCTTGAGCCAACTCATGTAGATGCAGCGCTCGCTGTAAAGTTTGCGTAGAGGGTTGTGGTGTGTTGGTGGCGCCAGGATACAGCATTAGCACTTCTTGCAAGAGCGCTTGTTTCGGGCTTAACGGTTGGTCTGTGAGTTTTGCTAGTACTACTTGTAGTTGTTCAAACTGTCCACGCAAACACATGGTACGCGCCTGCTCAAGCAAGTCATCAATATTGAGGTCGAGTTGTGTTGCTAGGCTTGCTTGGGCCAATTTATCTATCATAGGATCTGCCGCGATTACTTGTCATGGTGGCGTGGGCTCGCATTTAATTGGCATTTGCTAAATGACGCCTTATTCGGATAAAGCTGGCCGACGAACCTCAGCATAACTCAAAAAAACCAGGCGCAGACTAAGACAGAAAACTTGTTGCTTTCGGGTGTGGCTTTTCTATGACAGGGATTAACCCAAAAAAATCTCAGTCAAAATGGACATAGAAGGCGAACGCAAAAAACAGCGCCAGTACGAGAGCAAACACGAGTGCAAAAAAGCGAGCAAAACCGAAATCGAAAGCGAAGTGAAAAAACAAGATAAAAATTTATGCCGTTTTTTCTTTTGTCGCACCGCCACCCAGCGCCAGAATCACGCCTGATAGACATAAGAGCATCCCTGACCATTCTATCCAACCGGGGTGGTAATTCTCTAATTGAATCGATAACAGCACAGAAATGATCGGTGTGATCACGCCGATAAAAACGGTTTTTTGGGCACCGATTCTATGGATTAAAGTGAAGTAACAGGCAAACGCGATGACAGAACCAAATAAAGATAGATAAATCAGTGACAGCCAATAAGCAGCGCCCGACGGTACATGCCATGCTTGCCCTGTAGCGAGCACGAACAGGCTGACCCACAGCGTTCCCCATGCCATCGCCCATGCCATCATGAGTAATATGTTTTGATTTTGTTGGCGAACTTTTACTACGACTAGGTTACCAAAAGTACTTGCCAAGGTGGCGGTAAGTGCCAACCCTAAACCGAGTAAAAAATGGCTGTCATGACCCGTGTGCGTCTGTTCCCAATTGGTTTTTAGCGCAGGGAAGAATAATAAAATGACGCCCGTGATCGACACCAGTGCCGCGACCCAGATACGCCAGCTCAGTGGTTTTTTGAAAAATAGTCTCTCAGTGATCGGCGACCAAATCACCATCAGGGCGAATAAAACCGCGACCAAGGCGGAGACCAGATATTGCTCCGATGAATAAGTACATAGATAACTCAAGGCGAACGTAAAGAAACCTTGCAGCGCTAACCAGGCATGTAGTTTCAACGGTATCCTTAACTTGTCGCGGCGCATGAGGCACCATCCAAACAAGCTCAAGGCGGCGAGGCCAAAGCGATAGGCGACCGAAACGGCCGGTGCGACTTCGCCTAGTTGTTGCGTGATGGCCCAAAAGGTAGAGCCCCAAATTAATGAGGCGATGATGAAGAGTAGTGAAGATGGCATAGTGTGCTAGTGTAAATTTTTCTCGTAATTTTTTTCGGCATGCTCTATTTGAGTCCAAATAGAGTTAAGCATAGGCGGGTGCTAGACTCAGTTGGCATGACAAGTGCCATGACCCTTATCACTAAACTTGGAGGCATGGCCGCTAGTCACGGCTAAAAATTCCCAGTCGTAGCTAGTGGTGTTTAACTGCAGCTTTAAGACGCCGTGGACTTCGTTTTGACGAATGTCGCTGATACCTTTTGGAAAAAACATAGGCGTTAATTTGGCACCGCCAGTCCCTACGACAAAACTGCGTATGCCCTTGGCGCTGGGTCGTCCATTTTTATCGAGTGGCGTGAAACGTTCATAGTCATGATCGTGACTGGTCAACACAATATCAGCACCAGCGTCGGCTAAGAGCTGCCAGACTTCTTGCATGACCGCCGTATCGCCATGACCACCAGAAGAGAAGACCGGATGATGCCAGAACGCCAGAAGACAGTTGCGCTGATTATCTTTGAGTGCGTTTTTTAGCCAAGTGATTTGTTCACGCATGGCTGGCTGTTTGATATTGCTGTTCAAGGAGAGTAGTAACCAATTGCCTACAGTTTTTTGGTAGTAGCCACGGCGATCACTGCCTGCCAGTTCATCGAAATAATTGTAATAGCCTAATGCCCTGGGCACGCCATAGTCATGGTTGCCGGGTGACGGTAGTGTGCGGGTTTTAAATTTGCCCCAGGTTTTATCATAGCAGTCGCTAAATTCGCTAGGTTTTCCTATAGGATAGGTGTTGTCACCTAGTGTAATGGCATAGGCATTTTTGTCTTGTGTTAAGCCATGTTCTACGATTGATGCGGTGCGCGCGGCCATGGTTTGTTCTGCAGGTTTTTTGCGGCAATCGGCGATGTCACCAGCGGCAAATATGGTGACTGATTTACTGCTAGGCTTGTTGTCTTTGGGCGTTTGTGCGTGGCTTAGATTGCTTAAGTTGAACAAGGGAAGTGCGATAAGAACAAAGCGTAGGTAGCTAAGGATTTGGAACATGGATCGCGGTGAAAGTAAAAATAAAGCGCTATTTTACGCGCTTATCTCTCGAGTACCGATGTCGCTCATGCAATCGTTCGCACATTAAGGGAAATAAAAAAAGGTGAAACTCATTGCTGAATTTCACCTTCTTATTGCATTACAAGCTATGACCGTATTACTTGGTCACTTTCGATTGATCACCCGCAATAATGACGGAGATCGCATCTGCTTTCAATAATTTACGCAGCGCTTCGTTAACTTGTGCTACGGTGAGTGCCGCGACTTTTGCTTCAAAGGCTTTGTCGTAGTTCATCGTACGGTTGATGGTGAGGTAGCCCGCTAACTGTGCTGCCAAACCTGCATCTTGCGTACGGCCGACTTCTTCAGATTGTTTCCAACCTTTTTTCGCTTCCACCAATTCGGCATCGGTGAAACCTTCACTCAAGGCTTTTTGAACTTCTTCACGCAATGCCGCTTCGACTTTCGCGCTGTTTTGCGGTGCGCTCAATGCATAGGCGCCCCACAATGCAGCAGGATCTTGGCTAGGCACGTTGAGGAAGGAGCCGACGCCATAGGACAGACCTTCTTTTTGACGAATACGATCGGCCAGACGACTGCGCAAAGAGCCACCGCCTAACATATGATTGGCCATTAAGAGTGCTGGATAAGCTTCTGCGTCATCTTTAATTGCAATCGGATGAACAGCGAGCAAGAAACTACTCGCTTTGTCAGGTGTATCGAGTGTGACTTTTTGACCCGCTACTGCCTTCATATTGCGTGGAATGCGGGTGTAGCTTTGCTTGGCTTTCCAACTACCAAACAAGTTGTTCAGTTGAGTTTTTAAGCTCGCTGTATCGAAATCACCGACCGCTGAGAACACCGCACTTTCTGTGCCGTAGTAGTTTTGGTGGAAGGCTTTGACGTCTTCTAGGTTGACCGCTTTAATCGCCTTAATTTGATCTGGCATGGTAGCCACGTGACGCACGTGACCGACTGGCGTTTCATCGGTCAAGCGTCCCATTGCGTTACTTGCTTGTGCTTGTGGTTCGGGCATCGATTGTTCAATGCGGCCCGCAACGGCGAGTTTGAATTCTTCGAACTCACTGCTAGGGAAGTTAGGCTTTTTCAATACTTCGGCTAATAAATCTAAAGCTGCCGCCAAATTATCCCGTGTCGTGGTGATCGTCGCCGTCACGCCTTCGGCATTGCCACCAATCGCTACTTGCGCATTTAATTTGTCAAAGCTGTCTTTGATTTCTTGGCGCTTCAGGCGTTCTGTGCCCTTGTTCAACAAGCCCGCGGTAAATTGACCAATCTCCGCTTTGCCTTGCAAGCTAGCTTCGGTGCCCAAGCGCAAACGCAGATTGACACTGACGGTTGCGCCCTTGGTTTTCTTCGCTAACAAGACCAGTTTCATGCCATTCGGCAGTGCGGAACGTTGTGAACGTGCTTCGATATTTGCTGGGCTAGGATCAAAAGCTTCACCTTGGGCGACCACGGCTTGACCTTTATAGTCCTTGACCATAGAGACGACGTTAGGCGTGCCTGGTACTTCGGTGCGATCCGCAGCCTCAGTAGGGATGAAACGACCTAGCGTGCGGTTGCTCGTTTTTAAATATTTCTCAGCGGCGGCTTGGACTTCTTTTAAAGTGATTTTCTCGATTTGATCACGTTCTAAGAAGAACAAACGCCAATCGCCAGCTGCCATTGATTCAGTCAAGGCAATGGTCAATTTCGCTGTGTCATTTAAGGCCAATTGCACATGTTTTCTGGCGTTTTGTTTAGCGCGATCTAATTCTTCTTGCGTGATCGGCTGCGCTTTTAAGTTTTCTAAGACTTTGAGCAAGGCATCTTGCGCGGTATCGAGATTGCTCTCTTTTGGCACGATGGCGCCAAAAATGCCGTAGCTAGGTTCGAGATTGCTGACGGTGTTGTAATTGATTGCAGTTGCTAATTTGGTTTCGACCAAGGCTTTATGCAAACGGCCACTAGGTGCGCTGGTCAAAATATCCGACAACAAACTTAAGGTAGTGGAATCTGCATGAGCCGACGGTGCCATGTGATAGCCAGCGCCGACGAATTGGGTGCCGCCAGTGCGACGCACGGTGACAGAACGTTCGCCGTCTTGCGTTGGTTCGGCGGTGTAGGTTGGCTCGATCACGCGACTAGGTTTGGGGATGCGACCGAATAGGGCATTGACCTGTTTTAGAATCGCGGCTTCGTCAAATTTACCGGCGACGATCAAAATCGCATTGTCTGGTTGGTAGTATTTTTTGTAGAAGGCGCGTAGACGCGGGATATTGACTTGCTCGATATCAGAGCGCGCACCGATGGTTGATTTGCCGTAGTTGTGCCAGTCATAGGCGACTGCTTGAATACGCTCAGTCGTGACGCCGATAGGATCGCTCTCGCCAATTTCAAATTCATTGCGAACGACGGTCATCTCGCCTTTTTTCGTTGTGGGATTCCACAAATCATTTTGATCGATGGCCGCATTCAACATGCGGTCCGCTTCCATGGCCAGCATTTGACGCAAATTATCTTGATTGGCCGGGAAAGTGGCGTAGTAATTGGTGCGGTCATACCAAGTCGTGCCGTTAAATTCTGCCCCTGTGGAGTTCAATACTTCCACTGGAGATTTTGTGCCTTTCTTGATACCGAAGTTAGCACTGGGTTTGAACAATAAATGTTCTAGCAAATGCGCCATACCGGTTTCGCCGTAGTTTTCATGGCGCGAACCGACCATGTAGACAATATTGGTCGTGATCGTCGGTTTGCTGGCATCGGGGAACAAGACAACGCGCATGCCGTTGGCGAGTTTGTATTCGGTGATGCCCTCGACTGATGTGACTTTGATCGGTGTTGCTTGTGTCGACTTAGCTGGGGCGGCTTTGGCTTCATTGAGCGGTTCAGCAGAAAAAGCCAGGCTAGGCGTCAAAATCCCAGCACTTAACATCAGGAGCGTAATTAGTTTCACAGAATAATTCCTAAAATAGTCATAGAGCGCATAAGTTAGTCGATTTGCAAAGTATTTGCAATTAGCTAAAAGTAATTTTCTGCCATTATTTATAAATCAAAGGCCTAGCGTCATACCACTTTATTTTTATACAAATTCAAAAAATAAATTGTTCATAGTATTGAATTGCCTATTTCAAATTAAGAAAATAAATTTAAAAAAACCACTTGTCTATTGTGAGTCGCCCACTAAACTGGCTTAAATTGGATTCACACCAAGTTAATACCACTACAAAACCATAATAAGCCGAAATGTGAATCCTACAGACTTTGTTGCACCTACCTTACATCTCATGTTGTGGTTTTCCTCATATTTTTGGAGAAAACTAAGGCCAACCGAGGTTGTCTATGGTAGGGAACTCACTGCTAATGTGAGGCACACAAAGAGGAGGGGGCGCTTCTCGCAACGCTTGCAAAAAGAGATCGCAAAAGCGATTCAAGTTGGTGTTGCAGAAGTTCTCAAGTTGTGTCTGGGCGCAAGTTCAGACTGATTTCAAAAAAATGGGGAAGACAAATGGCAAACTCAGTAGCAGGACGGCTGGCGTTTTTAACGCTAGTCGTGGGCATTTCTATGGGCACATCGGCCGCGGATCAACAAGATCGACCATCGCGCGCATTACAAAATCCTTTTAACAGTAAGCTTAGCGCGAGTGGCAAGGCAGTCGTCGCCGCCTGCACCGCGCCTGCATGGAACGCGAGCACGGTGTACACCGGAGGGGCGAAAGCCTCTTACGATAACAAAGAATGGAGTGCAAAGTGGTGGACGCAGGGTAATACGCCTAGTGCTGGTGCAGACGGTCCTTGGAAATTAATTGGGGATTGTGGCGGGACGGGTGATCCTGGTTCTTCCGATCCGGTACTGACGACGGTAGCAGCGCCTACCGGACATGCGCTCTGTCGCCCCGATGGCATGACGGCGACCGCCAATACGAATACGCCTTATTGCCTGACCTATGACACGACTGGTCGCGAAAAAATGGGTAATCTCAAGCGTCGCATCATCGGTTATTTCACCAGTTGGCGTACCGGTAAGGACGGCAGCCCCTCCTATCTCGCCCACAATATTCCTTGGGATAAACTGAGTCATATTAACTTTGCCTTTGCCCATGTCGATAGCGCCAACAAAATTTCGGTTGGTAGCGAGACCGATCCGAATAATTCTGCGACGGGGATGCAATGGCCAGGTGTTGCTGGTGCTGAGATGGATGGCGCCTACAGCTATAAAGGACATTTCAATTTACTGAGTAAATTCAAGAAGCAATATCCGAATGTGAAGACGCTGATCTCTGTCGGTGGCTGGGCCGAAACAGGTGGCTATTTTGATGCGACTGGCAAGCGTGTGAATAGCGGTGGATTTTATAGTATGACGACCAATGCGGATGGCTCCATTAACAGCGCTGGAATTAACACCTTCGCGGACTCGGTGGTCGCCTTCTTACGCAAATATAATTTTGATGGCGTCGATATTGATTATGAATATCCAACGTCGATGAAAGATGCCGGTAATCCTAGCGACTGGACGATCGCCAATGCGCGTCGCGCAGGTTTAATGCGCAGTTATAGCGTCTTACTCAAAACTTTACGTGAAAAACTCGATGCCGCTGCGGTGCTCGATAATCGCTATTATCAAGTGACAGTCGCTGCGCCCGCATCGGGCTATCTACTGCGTGGCATGGAAAATTTCTCCGCTTTGCAATACCTCGATTTTGCCAACATCATGAGCTACGATTTACACGGTGCATGGAATGAATTTGTAGGCCCGAATGCGGCCTTGTTTGATGATGGCAAAGACGCAGAACTGGTGCGCTGGAGCGTCTACACTTCACCGCAATATGGCGGTATCGGTCACTTGAATACAGACTGGGCGTTTCATTATTTCCGTGGCGCGATGCAATCCGGTCGCATCAATATGGGTGTTCCTTACTACACCCGTGGTTGGAAAGGCGTGACTGGCGGCACCAATGGTCTGTGGGGTAAATCTGTCGGCACGAATTGCCCGACAGGGGTACCCAATTGCGGTGGCGGTGCGGTGGGCATAGACAACCTCTGGCACGATCTGGATGAGCAAGGCAAAGAGCTGGGCGGTGGCGGCAATCCGATGTGGCATGCTAAAAATCTGGAACGTAATCAAGCCGGTAGCTACATCGCCAGTTATGGCTTAACCCCCGCCACCGATCCCGACGATAGAATGACCGGCACTTACACCCGTAACTACAACGCCACCTTAGTCGCACCGTGGTTGTGGAATGCCCAAAAAGGCGTGTTCTTATCGACTGAAGATGAAACCTCAGTACAGAGAAAAGCCCAGTGGATTATCGAGCACGGCATCGGTGGCGTGATGTTTTGGGAGCTGGCCGGCGACTATGATTGGAATGCGACACGCAATAATGGACAAGGTGAATATTTCATCGGCAGCAGCTTGACGCGCTTGTTCAATAGCGCCTTCCTAACTGCCTCACCGTATGGCAATAAACTCAGCACCCAAGCTACGCCACGGGGCGCGATTGATGTCCGTTTCGAACTCAGTGGCTACAAATTGGGGGATGCGAATTACCCGATTAATCCGACTTTGAAAATCACGAACAAGTCTACTTTCACTTTGGTGGGCGGTACGGAGTTTCAATTTGATATTCCGACTTCATCGCCCAACACCATGGCCGATCAATCTGGCTTTGGCATGCGGGTGATTAGCTCTGGACATACCGGCAACAATATAGGCGGCTTGAAAGGTGATTTACACCGTGTCTCGGTGAAGTTGCCCAGCTGGAGTAGCCTCGCTCCCGGCGCCAGCACCACACTCGCGGTGGTGTACTACTTACCGATTTCTGGGCCGTCTAATTTTGCGGTGCTTATCAACGGGAAGCCGTATGCGATTCGTAGCGAACAAGCCTATTTACCTTACGTGAAATAGCGCGCGCACTACGCTAAGTAAGACTTGGTAGCTGGTTCTCTCATTTTGATCCTCTCACTGCAGAGAATCGGCCCATTCTTCACCCAAAATTTTTGGAG